>JALSHQ010000106.1 GCA_026982145.1 Gammaproteobacteria bacterium
TCCGTAGACATCCAACATGAGCAGCACGTCAGCCTCAGAAAGTGCCTTAGCAAAATCATCAAACAAATCTTGGGTGCGGGTATAACGGTGCGGCTGGAACACCACCACCAGACGACGCCCTTGCCAGCCACCGCGAATCGCGGTAATGGCTGCCGCCACTTCACGAGGGTGATGGCCATAGTCATCAACCATTAACACTTCGCCCACCGCTGTGTTCAGCTCACCATAAACGTGAAAGCGACGCCCGATGCCTTGAAAATTTTCGAGCCCTTTCAGGATTGAGTCATCATCAACGCCCAGCTCATGTGCCACGGCAATCGCGGCAGTCGCATTAAGCACATTATGTTTTCCCGCCATGTTAAGCGTGACATCAAGCCACCGCGGCTCACCTGCGCGCGACACTTTAAAGCGGGTGATTGCCTGCTGCTGTTGAATATCTGAGATGACAATACCCGCCTTCTCTGATGTACCGTAAGTCAATAACGGGCGCGATATTTCGGGCAGCACTTCTTTTACCACCGGGTCATCCAAGCAGACAACGGCAAGGCCATAAAAAGGGAGGTGATGCAGGAACTCAACAAAGGTTTGTCGTAATACCGCGAAGTCACCACCATAAGTGCTCAGGTGGTCGGCATCAATATTAGTGACTACCGCCAGTACCGGTTGAAGGTGCAGGAACGAGGCGTCACTCTCATCAGCCTCCGCCACCAGATACTGCCCTGCGCCGAGACGCGCATTACCCCCCGTGCTGTTCAGCTGACCACCGATAACGTAAGTGGGGTCAAGCCCCCCTTCTGCTAATACGCTAGCGATCAGGCTGGTCGTTGTGGTCTTGCCATGCGTACCCGCCACGGCGATGCCGTAACGAAAACGCATCAACTCGGCCAACATCTCGGCGCGAGGAATGACCGGAATGTGCAAGCGATTAGCCGCGACCACCTCTGGGTTGTCATCCTTCACCGCCGTTGATTTCACTACCACATCGCAACCCTCAACCACAGACTCATCATGGCCGATGGTGAGCCGCATACCGCGTGCCACCAGCCGCTGGGTAGTGACATTCGCTTGCATATCAGAGCCACTCACTTGGTAACCCAAATTGAGCAGCACCTCGGCGATGCCACTCATGCCGGCACCACCCGCACCAATAAAGTGAATCCGTTTAACTCGTGCCATCCACTTATTACTATCGGGCTGTATGATCATCGCATCAGGCATGCGCCACCTCGATACAGACATCCGCTACTTGGCGTGTCGCATCACGCTTCGCGAGTGCACGTCCTTTTATCGCCATTTCAAGAAAGTGTGCCCGCACACCCGCGGCATTGTGATGTTGTTGGAAAAACCCTTGCCATAGTGTTGTTAGCTTTTCTGCGCTCAACTCATCCTGACGGATCACCAGTGCAGCACCGCTATCGACCAGAAATGCAGCGTTATGCGCTTGGTGGTCATCAACTGCATAGGGATAAGGCACCAGCAGTGCGGCCACGCCAGCAGCACTCAGTTCCGAGATGGTAAGTGCGCCAGCACGGCACAGCACCAGATCTGCCCACCCGTAGGCTTCGGCCATATCATCAATGAAGGGTTCGACCCGTGCCGCCACTGCCGAACGGTGATAAGCACTACGCGCTTCGTCAATCAAGCGCTCACCCGCCTGATGCCAAATTTCAGGGCGTTCGGTTTCTGCAAGGGCGTGCATCGCTGCAGGTACCACATGGTTCAATGACTGTGCGCCTAAACTCCCGCCTAGCACCAACAACCGCAGCGCACCAGTACGTTTTTCAAAGCGAGCCGCTGGCGATGGCAGTGTAGCGATCTCTACACGTACAGGGTTACCCACTAATTGCGGAGTGGCTTTTTCCAGCAATGCGTTAGGAAAGGCTTGTAAAGTTTTAGTCGCGATACGTGCTAGCAGGCGATTAGTTAAACCGGCGATCGCATTCTGCTCATGAATCACCAGCGGTTTGTGCAGCAGCCACGTCATCACCCCGCCTGGCCCCGCAACAAAACCACCCATGCCAAGCACTGCCATCGGGCGACAGCGCATGATAATCACAAAGGATTGAAATAGTGCTGAGCACAACTTGAATGGTGCCAATAACCAGCTCACCACCCCTTTTCCACGCAGGCCACTGACACTCACCCACTCCATCGGAATGCCCGCCGCAGGCACCACTTTTGCTTCGATACCGCGACGCGTGCCCATCCAGATCACCTCAACACCGCGCGACTGAAGCTCTTGCGCCACGGCCAGTGCTGGGAAGACATGCCCGCCAGTGCCGCCTGCCATGATCATGACCCGGGTTACCATTTTGCGGCTCCCTTGGCTGCGCCTGTTTTTTTATGCCCAACGGCTTTTTTGTGGTTGTCGTATTCTACTAAGCGTCGTTCATAATCCACACGCAGCAGCAGCGCAATGGCAATGCACATCACCAATATGCTGCTACCGCCGTAACTCATAAAGGGCAAGGTTAACCCTTTGGTCGGCAGCACCCCCATGTTAACCCCGATGTTGATAAAGGCCTGAATGCCGATCCATACGCCGATTCCATAAGCTAAATAGGAGGCGAAACGCAGCCCCACTTTTTCGGCAAAGCGACCGATCATAAATGCACGCACCACAATAAAAGAGAATAGCGCGATGATGGTTAGCCCACCCATAAAACCAAACTCTTCCGAAATCACTGCAAATAGAAAGTCGGTGTGCGCCTCTGGCAGGTAAAACAGTTTCTGCACACTGCCACCTAAACCAACACCAAACCATTCACCGCGTCCAAAAGCGATCAGTGCCTGCGTGAGTTGAAAACCACTATTAAAGGGATCTGCCCACGGATCCATAAAAGCGGTGATGCGTTCTAGACGATAGGGTGATGAGACCGTCAGCGCCGCCATCACCAGCACCATCAGCACGATCAACACCAGAAATTGTGAAAACCGGACGCCCCCCAGAAACATCATCGCCATCGCTGTCGCAAGGATCACTGCGGCCGCACCAAGATCAGGCTCTGCCAGCAGCAAAGCGCAGATCAATGTCAATACCACCATCGGCCGAACAAAACCGCCCAGTGCCGTCTGCATCGCATCGCCATGACGCACGAGATAACCCGCCATGTAGACAATGACAAAGAGCTTGGCTAATTCAGATGGCTGAAAATTGGCGATGCCCAGTGGCAGCCAGCGCAAGCTGCCGTTAACCTCTCGCCCAACACCTGGAACCAGCACCAATATCAACAGCAACACAGCAAACATCAACAGGTAGCTACCTCTCTTTTCCCAGAATGTTAGCGGCACACGCAATAGCGCAGCAGCAACTGCCACACCGATCCCCACGTAGATCATCTGACGCACTAGGTAGTAAAAGGGCTGATCGAGTTTGCGCGCGGCGATCTCAAGGGAGGAAGAGCTCACCATGACAATGCCAATACCCAACAGCATAAAAATGACAAACAACAACCAGTGGTCATTCAATAGTTTCACGTCACTGATGTGTGGTGTTTTTGACTTTATCGTCACCACCTCTTCAGCGCTCGGCTTACGAAAGGCCATTGCACGACTCATGCAACCACCTCCTTCACAGCGCTGATAAACGCATCACCACGCGCTTCAAAACCGCTGAACATATCGAAACTTGCGCAAGCGGGTGACAGCAGCACCACATCACCCGCACGTGCCAGCGCTGCTGCACGTACAACGGCTGCCTGCATCGAACTCGCATGTTCCACCGGCACCACACCACCAATTGCAGCTTCAATCAATGCGGCATCTTGCCCCAGTAAAACCACTGCGCGACCTTTATCTGCCAGCACCGGCTTGAGGGGTGAGAAATCAGCCTCTTTGCCCACCCCACCGGCAATCAACACCACTCGACCCGCCAGCCCTTGCAGCGCCGCCACTGTTGCGCCAACGTTGGTGCCCTTTGAATCGTTAAACCAAGTAATGCCACTCTTGATGGCCACCTGCTGCATCCGGTGTGGCAGGCCTGAGAAACGTTTTAACCCTTTTACTATGGCGCACTCTGCAATGCCGACACTCTCCGCCAATGCGATAGCCGCAAGCGCGTTGGCGATGTTATGTGCGCCTTTAAGCGCGACAGCCTCCAGCGGCATCATTAATCGATCACCCTTTGCTAGATAACGCACACCCTCTTTTAAGCGCACACCAAAGTGGTGCTCTGCCGGTGCATCCATACCGAAGGAGCTGTTGGTACGCCCCCTGAAATTACGCGTATTAAGTGCAGCATCATCACGATTCCACACCACCGCACCATCGCCGCGGGTGATGCGTTGTTTAGCTTTAAGGTAATGGGCTAAATCATCATATCGATCTAGATGATCCGGGCTAAGATTTAGAATGACCGAAGCAGCAGCGTTTAACGCATGCGTTGTTTCCAGTTGAAAACTGGAGAGTTCCAACAGATAAAAATCAGGCGCCTCAACCGTCGCCTGCTCAGAGAGCAACTCCAGCGCAGGGGTTCCGATGTTCCCGCCCATGGCAACTTTTTTGCCCGCACAGTTCAATACTTCGTATAGTAACTCTGTTACCGT
>JALSHQ010000107.1 GCA_026982145.1 Gammaproteobacteria bacterium
GTGGGCAACACAAGGCGGGTTGGATGCCGAAACCGTATCTCAGGCCGAGCAACGCATCCCTGCGCATCTGATGCATCGTAATCGCGCTGTCACCAAAGAAGATTTTGCCCTGTTAGCGCGTGATAACCCAATCAATCCGGTAGGGCGCGCAGAGGTTGTGCCGGGGTTGTTACCCGGTAGTAGCCTCGATACCGTGCAGCCTGACATTCCCGGTGTCATCTCTCTTTTTGTGTTGCCGCCGATGGCACCGCGCATGGGTGCGGCACCGCGACCCACTGCAGGGTTGTTACGTGATCTCTATCACTATATCGATGCCCGAAAATTACTGGGCACGGAGCTCTATGTGTTAAGCCCAGAGTTTGTTCCGTTGGCAATCGCACTATCGATTGAAGTGTTGGATCCCACCGTGGTGACTGAAATCCAAAATAACGTCAACAGCGCATTATTGAATTACCTGTGGGCGCTGTCACCGGGCGGGCCTGCAGGAAGTGGCTGGCCACTGGGGCGAGATATTAAACCCGATGAACTCAAGGCCGTTGCTGCACGTGTGAGTGGGGTGCTATCTGTGGGGCCGATGCGGCTCTATTATCAAGCGCGTAGTGACCGCCGTTGGCATCGAAGCGAGTGTTTAGCACTGCAAAGTTTTCAACTGCCAGAGGTGATGGAAGTGGTTGTTGAGCACTCGGTAGATGAACCGGCCATGCCGGGCATTGTGCGGCCAGAACGTGGCGACGACAGCGGAGAGACTGCCGTGGCCGTGCCTGTTATCCCGGATATCTGTTAGCGCATGGACAGTTACGGCACAAAGTTCCAGTTACTCTCATCGGCGAGCGATTTTCGTAGCCGCAGCGGCGACGGTTGCCACTGGGATGAACGCGATAAACTTTTTCGCCTGAACACACACCAGTCATCCCTATTTTCTGATGTGTCGTTTTCAACGGCGATCAGTCAGTGGCAGGTGACACCCCCATTGCTGCAGGATAGGCAGGGGCAACTGGGGTTTCTTTCAGACGATAAAACGAGGCTTCTTTACGCCCCCGCTTGGCCTTATGACGCGGGTGAGCAGGTCGTTGCGAGCAGCATCGGCACGCAAGCGGAATCACTGGAGCAACTTGCACTGGCAGCGGTTACGGCGCCAGAAGGGAGTGAGTTTCTCGATCTTCATCTGGGTGGGGATGGTCGTGTGGCACTGCCCTATAGCAATGGCAGTGACTCACATGGATTGCTGATGGTACATCTCGGAAAGCGCTGGCAGCAGCGCTGCCCACTGCTGGAACAGCCAAAGCGTGTTTGGGTCGATTATTTGAATCGCACTTGGCTCGCAGCAGATGGCTGGCTAGCACTCTGCTCAGGGGAACCATTGCCACAAGCCTATCAGCCAGAGCCGTTGCGTTTTGAACCGCTGCCGATTAACCCCCAGCCACTGACGCGCCACTGGCGACAGCCTCTGCCAGTGGGGTATGAACTGTTAGCGATGAGTGCCGACCGTGAACGCCTCTATCTGTTGCTCTTTCATAGCGTTGATAAACAGCAAAAACTGTGGGTACGCAGTCTGCAAGATGATGTTGAGCAACCATTCAGTGAGTTTTCCCTGCCGATGCTCCCTTTTGTGATAGATATCGCCGCCATGGGCGGGGGGCTTGTGGCATTGATGCTGCCAAAAGGAGAAGGTGCTTCAGCGCCGCGACTTGATCTCCCCGTGATTGAAGTGCCGACAGATGATAGCGCCACCTCACAGATAAACTTGATACCCCGCCGTTATCCTCAGCATAGTCAACGCCGTGCCCGCTTTATCACAGGACAAGCTGAAACTGCTTGTTATCTTTCTGAGAGCGGCCCGAAAGTGCTCCACCCTCTGCCGCAGGCGCGCTTTATTAGCGAAGGAAGTGCCACTTTACAACAGCGTCTCGATTCCGGTGAGCAGGATACCTGCTGGCATCGCCTCTACCTTGAAGGCTGTATCCCTCCCGGGTGTACGCTACAGATAGAAGCGTTAGCATTTGATGAATTTGGTAATGCGGGCAGTGATTGGCAGCGACAGCCACCATCACACTGGCAGGAGATCGCCTCTGAAATTCCCTTTTACCTTGGACGGTTCACACCCAAACAGAAGACGCAGGGATTGTTTGAGATTCTTTTACAACGCGAGAGTGGTGCCGTGCGTGAACTGCGCGGGCGCTATCTGGCACTGCGAATCATCATGCAAGGGGACGGTCGTCACTCGCCCGCCATCGCTGCCATCAGGGTCTATCATGCTCGATTTTCATGGCAACAAGCTTATCTTCCTGCCCACTTTCACCAGCAGCAGCGAGCCGACAGCACGCCGGGAGTGGCTAACGGTGCCGATGTGCGGGAGCGCTTTCTTGCAGGGTTAGAGGGGATGATGACACCGCTGGAAGAGCGCATTGTAGCCAGCGAATGTTGGCTCTACCCTGACGCAGCTCCTGCCGATCACCTGCCATCACTTGCCCGAATGGTGGGCAGTGAACTGCCTGAGCACTGGCCATTAGCGAGAAAACGTCACTGGCTACAGGCGCTGGCCACGCTGCGCGAAAACCGTGGCACCTTTGCGGGGCTTTGTCTCGCGCTGGATATCGCGACAGACGGTGCGGTGACGCGTGGTCAGGTGGTTCCACTGGAGAATTATCGTCTACGTCGCACCATGGCAACGATTCTCGGTATCGACATGAGTGATGATGACCACCCACTGACGCTAGGTACCGGGCAGAGTGGTAATAGCATCGTGGGTGAATCACTGATTTTGACAGAAGATGAGTCGCAACTATTTTTAGCACTGATCGCCCCAGAGCTTGCAACACGTAAAGGGGAGACGGGTGTTATGTCCGATTTTTTTGATCACTATGCCCATAAGATTAGCGTGATCATTCACCACGGTGCGCGCGACTACCGGGAGGGGGTGCAAGAAACTCTGGCACAGTGGGTGCCGGCACATCTGCAATGGCGACTGATTGAAACAGATCATCCCTTTGTGCTCGGGCTGTCACCGCTGCTGGGCATCGATACTTATCTTGAGCAGGCGCCAGCATGGCGCGCAGTGGTGCTTGATGACACCTATATTGGGCGTGAAGGGGTGTTGAAAAACCCTGCCGCCTTTTCACCGACAGAAGTGATGCCGCTGGGAGATCGCGCATGAGTGAGATTAAACTGGAGCCAAAACTGGAACAGGCGTTGGAACAGGATGGTGATTTCCACACCCCGTTAGAGCGGGTCAATTTCGAGGCGGGGATGTTACTGGGGGTTGAGGCGACTCAGCATGAGCAGGCTTACCATCGCCGTCGCCTTAACCGTCATCGCTACTGGTTTCATGGTGCGGGCACGCTGCTGGGGCTGGCAGTAAAAATGGAACATGATGCGGTGGCTAATAATGACAGCGATGTGTCGTTGCGTTTGCTGATATCGCCGGGCATCGGCATCGATGGGTTAGGGCGCGAGGTGATGAGTTACGAGCCTTATTGCATCAACCTACGTGATTGGCTGGAGGCGCAGCTCACCACAGATGCGGGCAACCAATTGATACAAGATGGTCTGGAGGCGGAGGGTGATGCCATCAGCCTGTTGATCACCATGCGTTATCACCCTTGCCCTACCGGGCTACAGCCAGTGATGGCACGTAAGGTCAATGCTGGTACTGATCCCGTCCAGCCAAGCCGTACACGGGACAGCTTGTTGCTTGAGATTATCCCAGGCTTGCTACCTGAACATGCGGGTGGATGGCCGTGGCGTGGCCATCGTCAGTCATCGACCCCGTTGCAAGAAGTGCTTTCTGATGCTGAAAAGGACTATCTTACGGCGCTGCCACCGGAGCAGCGTCAACAGGCACAGCTGCAAGGTAAGTTGGTGTATGGTTTGCCGGCACATAATCGGGCGCTTGAAGTTGAGGGTGATCTCGATGAACTATCGAGAACATTGCTAGCCCATCTGCGCATTCCTCTGCGTGTCGCGCAGCTGCCCGTGATCAGCCCGATCGTTAACCCTAACCGCATCGAGATTAATAATCTTGTGCGTCCGTTTATCAATACTGCCGACCAGTTGATGTGGCTGAAGCAGCAGGAGGTTACGCCATGAGCCATGATAGTCCTTTCTTTCCGCTTAACAGTGTGCCAGATGCCGACCCTCGGCGTAATATATCCAGCCTTGATCCCAAACTATCGCGCACCAACTACTATGATGGGCGGCTGCTTAAAGCGGCCGACCTAACTCGAGATCAACTTTATCTCGATGAGCGCTTGCGGGAGGTGGGGCGTGTTTTGGGTCACGGTATTGTGCGAGGGCTGGAGGTCAACATCAATCGAGACGGGGTGATGCGTGTCTCGCCGGGGCTTGCTATCGCCACCTCCGGGCGGGTGCTTGAACTGGAAGATGAAAGCCTAGCGATCAACCTCTATGACAGCGCTCAGATCGCATCACTCAACCAAGGATTCAGACGTTTTGAGCGTGGGCTGTATGCGGTGACTTTGCAGTATGCAGAGGCGGGCAGCGGCAGTGCTGAAATCTATCCACGAGATCTTGAAGGTGAAA
>JALSHQ010000108.1 GCA_026982145.1 Gammaproteobacteria bacterium
TCCTAAATCCTCTGCGGACCGTTCCCAGTTTTTATTAACAGCGTGGAACGGCTCTCCCCGAGAGAGGCAATGTCAAACACCAACCAGCACTGCCACTTAGCAACACCGGAAATTATCCCCGACAAGAACCGGCTATTTTCGCTTACCCGCGCCAGTTCGGCAATAGCCAATCGCCCAAGAAAGAAAAACACAATAAATAACAACCAGTTAAATCATCAAAGGTTTTTCCCCGCCCTGTTTTTAGCCGTTAATCCACCCTATTCACTAGGATTCAGAATTAAAAACCTCCGCGATCAAGCAGAAATCCATTTGATTGAGCAGCCGATGCTCGGAATCTGCTCGCGCGGCCCTTCGCCACTCTCGGCCACCTGCGTCATCGCCTCAAACAGCTCACGCCGCGCCCCCTGTGGCGCTGTCTCTTTACGACTGGCATCGAGTCGGCCACGGTATTGCAACGCCAGCGCACCATTATAACCAAAAAAGTCCGGGGTACAGATCGCCCCATACGCCTTTGCCACCGCTTGCGTCTCATCCAATAGATAAGGGAAAGGGAATTCGAACTCCGCCGCCACCTTCTGCATATTTTCAAAAGAGTCTTCCGGGTAATCGGAAGGATCATTGGACATAATTGCCACAAAATTGACCCCAGCAGCCTGCAGCTCACGCGCATCACGTACAATCCGCTCACGAATGGCGACCACATAAGGGCAGTGATTGCAGATAAACATCACCAACAAGCCATTTTCACCGCTACAATCTGCCAATGTCCAACGCTTGCCATCCACACCCGGCAGATCAAAATCGACCGCGGGCTTACCAAAATCACACAATGGCGTCTCAAGACTGACCATAATGACGCTTCTCCTTCGAAATAGTTTTAAGGTCTAACGAACTTTATTATACGTTCCCCACCCCCATCCAAACACCCCAGCTTACAAAGGATATGCCCCAGGACTAATGACATACCGTTTTCAAGCCGCTACAATCGCCGAGCTTTATCATTTAATTGACTCAAACTACATCACGCGAACAGGAAAGTCTCGCGCGCAAACGAGCGCTGTAAACCATTTCCCCAAAGAGGACGGCATGACAACATCACATCTCTTCACTTCTGAATCTGTCTCTGAAGGCCACCCGGATAAGGTTGCCGATCAAATCTCCGATGCGGTGCTCGACTCCATTTTTGAGCAGGATCCGGCCGCTCGCGTCGCCTGCGAAACAATGGTCAACACCGGCATGGTAGTACTCTCCGGCGAAATCACCACCTCCGCCTGGGTCGATATGCAAGACGTGGTACGTAAGACCATTAAAGAGATCGGCTACAACAGTTCAGAGATGGGCTTTGACTGGGAATCCTGCGCCGTCATCACCTCGATCGACAAACAGTCGCCTGATATCGCGCAGGGTGTTGATGAGCTTGACGACAAAGAACAGGGCGCGGGTGATCAGGGACTGATGTTTGGCTACGCCAGCAACGAGACCGATGTGTTGATGCCCGCGCCGATCCATTACGCCCACAAGCTGGTTAAGCGCCAAGCGGAAGTGCGTAAAAACGGCACGCTGCCGTGGTTGCGCCCAGATGCCAAAAGCCAGGTCACCTTCCGTTATGAAGACCACAAGCCAGTCGGCATTGAAGCCGTTGTGCTTTCAACTCAGCACAATCCTGAGATCAGCACCGACGCGCTGCGCGAAGCAGTGATGGATGAGATCATCAAACCGGTGCTACCTGCCGAGTGGCTTAACGGCGACACCCAGTACCACATCAACCCAACCGGCCGCTTTGTGGTTGGTGGCCCGGTGGGTGACTGCGGTCTGACCGGACGCAAGATCATCGTCGACACCTACGGCGGCATGGCGCGCCACGGCGGCGGGGCATTTTCTGGCAAAGACCCCTCTAAGGTTGATCGCTCTGCCGCTTATGCCGGGCGCTATGTGGCCAAGAATATTGTCGCGGCCGGGCTGGCAGATCGTTGCGAGATTCAGGTCTCTTATGCGATTGGCGTTGCCGAGCCCACCTCGATCTCTGTCGACACCTTCGGCACTGGCAAAATTAGTGATGAGCAGATCGTCGCCCTAGTGCGTGAGCACTTCGACCTGCGCCCCAAAGGACTGATCGCGATGCTCGACTTATTGCGCCCCATTTATAGTTCAACCGCCGCTTATGGCCACTTTGGTCGAGAAGAACCCAATTTCACTTGGGAGCGTACTGATAAAGCTGATGCACTGCGCGATGCGGCGGGCATCTAAATAATACTCAATAGATCAGACAGTCACACGGGTTGGGGTTTATTCGCGCCCCAACCTGAATTAAACTTCACACCCTGATCTACCGATACAGGTGTGCCCTAAGAGTAGGAAGGGTTCAACTCAATTTTAAGATACTCCCTCATTCCGAGGAGCGCTGCGACAGGCGTCCAATTTCATGATTGGCGACCTGCCAGGCTCGGAAAGAGATTTCAGTAACAACGGCGCTCGGTTAAATTTGGAGGACAACGAATGTCTCAATTTACCGATTATAAAATAGCCGATATCTCACTGGCCGATTGGGGTCGCAAGGAAATGAACATCGCCGAGACAGAAATGCCCGGTCTGATGTCTCTGCGTGAGAAATACGGTGAATCAAAACCGCTCAAAGGCGCTCGCATCATGGGCAGCCTGCACATGACCATTCAGACCGCCGTACTGATCGAAACCCTCACCGCGCTGGGTGCCGAAGTGCGCTGGGTCTCATGCAACATCTTCTCAACCCAAGACCATGCCGCGGCAGCCATTGCAGCATCTGAAGTCCCCGTTTTTGCATGGAAAGGTGAAACCCTAGAAGAGTACTGGTGGTGTACCGAGCAGGCCTTCAGGTGGCCCAACGGTAAAACTGCCAACATGATCCTCGACGACGGTGGTGATGCTACGCTACTGGTTCACAAAGGCGTTGAATATGAAAAGACAGGCGTCGTGCCGGGTCCAGAGACCACTGACAACGAAGAGATGAAATGTGTACTGGGTGTGCTGGCGCGCATGATGAAGGAAGACAAGCAGTTCTGGACTAAACAAGCCGCTAACATTCGGGGTGTAACGGAGGAGACCACCACCGGCGTACATCGCCTCTATGAAATGGTTGAGAGTGGTGAGCTGCTCTTCCCTGCGATGAATGTGAATGACTCGGTGACCAAGTCTAAGTTCGATAACCTCTATGGCTGCCGCGAATCTTTAGTGGATGGCATTAAGCGCGCCACCGATGTGATGGTCGCCGGCAAGGTTGCCATCGTCGCCGGTTATGGCGATGTCGGTAAAGGCTCCGCACAGTCACTGAAAGGGCTGGGTGCCACAGTGATGGTCACCGAGATCGACCCAATCTGCGCACTTCAAGCGGCAATGGAAGGGTTCCGCGTGATCACGATGGAAGAGGCCGCGCCCATCGGCGACATCTTTGTCACCACCACCGGTAACAAAGATATCATCACCCACGACCACATGGTGCAGATGAAAAATCAGGCGATCGTCTGCAACATCGGCCACTTCGATAACGAAATCGACATCAACGGCATGAAGCAGTACCAGTGGGAGAACATCAAGCCACAGGTAGATCACATCATTCTGCCCAATGGCAATCGCATCATCATGCTGGCCGAAGGACGACTGGTGAACCTCGGTTGCGGCACTGGCCACCCAAGTTTCGTGATGTCTAACTCCTTCACCAACCAAGTGCTGGCACAGATCGAATTTTTCGTCCGCCGTGAGCAGTACGAAACAGACGTTCACATTCTACCGAAACATCTGGATGAAGAGGTGGCGCGCCTGCATTTAGAGAAGATCGGCGTCAAACTGACCACCCTCAGCAAAGAGCAAGCTGACTACATCGGTGTTCCTGTGGAAGGGCCTTACAAACCAGACCACTATCGGTATTAATAACGGCAGGGGAAAGGGAAAAGAGTAAAAGGGGAAGTAAAGACTTGGGGCACATACGTGCCCCCAGCTACCCCTTTTATTCTTGCACCTTTACCCTGCATTTAACCTTTACCCTGAATTTTATTATGAAAAATGAAAAATCTTTCAGCTGCGAATTCTTCCCCCCCAAGACGGAAAAGGGCGTGGAAAATCTGCACAAGACGTTATCGGAACTGGCTACACTGAACCCGGCCTATTTTTCAGTAACGTTTGGTGCCGGTGGCAGCACCCAGGAAGGCACCTTCGATACTGTAAAAGAGATTCAGGAAAAGGATTATGCGGCAGCACCGCACCTCTCCTGCATCGGCTCAACACAAGCGAGCATCCGCGAACTGCTCAATAGTTATATCGATATTGGCGTTAATCGCATCGTGGCGCTGCGGGGCGACATGCCCTCTGGCATGCGCGAGGCCGGTGAGTTCCGTTATGCTAACGAGCTGGTCGAGTTTATTCGCAGTGAAACGGGGAACCACTTCCATATCGAGGTCGCCGCCTACCCGGAGTTTCATCCACAAGCATCCAACGCACAGGTAGACATGGAAAACTTTGCCCGTAAGGTCAAAGCCGGTGCTAATGCTGCCATCACACAGTACTTCT
>JALSHQ010000109.1 GCA_026982145.1 Gammaproteobacteria bacterium
CTTTGCCTTTGGCCTCTCAAAACGTCGGATCACATTGAGTACTGCTGGGGTGGTGCCTGCGCTCGATCGGCTGCGTGAAACCTCCGATGTAAGCCTAGCCGTTTCGCTACACGCTACCCATGATGCACTGCGCGACGAACTTGTGCCCATCAATAAAAAATACCCGATCAAGGTGTTGCTTGAAGCGTGCCAGCGTTATATTACAGATAAACCGCACCGCAAGGTGACCTTTGAATATGTGATGCTAAAAGGGGTTAACGATAGTATTGCCGAAGCGAAAAAACTGGCAAAGTTACTTGAAGGGATTCCATCCAAGGTGAACTTAATCCCATTCAACCCCTTTCCGGGCACGGACTACCAACCATCTGAGCGTGAAGTGATTGACCGTTTTCAGGAGACTTTGATTAAAGCGGGGTTGGTGACGATTCGGCGCAAGACACGTGGTGAAGATATCGACGCTGCCTGTGGGCAACTTGTCGGAAAAGTGCAAGATCGTACCCGTCGAAGCGCAAGCTTCGGCGTTATAAAAAGGGTGAGTCAGGGAATATGAAAAGATTTGGCCGTGTATCGATTGTGATCTTTATGTTATCGATGTTAGTGGCGTGCACCTCCGATGCCGTTAGAAAAAAATCTGACAGCGAGAATTCGGCTTCAATCAATGCGCGACTTGGTCTGGCCTATATGCAGCAAGGCGACTATGAAAGAGCACTGGATAAATTGCAGAGAGCCATTGAGCAAGACCCGGATCAGGCGGCCGCTCATCATTACATTGCAGAGCTTTATCGGCAGTTAAATGTACCTGAAGAGGCGAAAAAACATTATAAAGAAGCGCTAGCATTGGCTCCCAAGGATGACTCTTTGCAAAATAATTACGGTGTTTTCCTCTGCGACCAAGGAGATTACGCGGCCGCTGAAAAAGGGTTTTTGATGGCGGTTCAGGCTGCGCCGATACATCAGGCGCGTTATGAGTTTTATGAAAACCTTGCGCAGTGCATGATGCGAAAGCCTGACTTCGAAAAAGCAGAGAAATATTTTCGTATCGTACTGGAAGTCAATCCTGCCCGACCTGTGGCGCTGTATCAGATGGCACGCCTTAGTTTTGATGAAGGTAAGTACCTACGCGCCAGAGCTTTTTTTCAACGCTTTTCAGCTGTCGCGACACAAACAGCCGAAACCTTATGGTTAGGGGTGCAGATTGAACGTCAACTGAACGATGATCAAATGGCAGAGGAGTATGCGCGTCAGCTGAAAGTTAACTTTCCGCTATCGGATGAAACCGTGTCATTGATGGAGTCTGAAGAATAATGAAAGATTCATCACCACGTGGTAGAAAAATAGAGCAGAAGCGGTTTAGTTTTGATATGAACCCCGCTGAACATCGTACTAACCTCATCAGTGCTGACACTTCTGAAGAGGGGGTGAAGGGCGAACCCGCGATAGAGAAGGAGGTCCATAACAGTATGGAAAATGATGAAAGGCGCGGTTGCCTGCCCGGTGGCGTGCTTGCTGCCGAGCGTAAACGCCGGGGTTATTCGGTTGCAGAGATAGCCGGTCAGCTTTTTTTGACTGAACGGCAGATTTCTGCACTGGAAGCGGATGACTATGACCACTTTCCAGCACCCATTTTTGTAACGGGCTATATTCGAAATTATGCGCGTCAACTGGGTCTTCCGTCTGACCCATTGGTTGAACTGTTTAATGCGCAGAACACTTCATCTGAGCCCAAGCTTGACCGCGTGACGCGCACCAGTGGCCATGTGCCAACGAGCGGAGAGAAGCCATTTGATCCGCGTATCGTCATTGGTACTGTTGTCATTGTCACCATCATTGCATTGCTATTGTGGGGGATGCCTTCCGGTGAAGAAGAGGCTGTTGCGTTGAATGAAGCAGTGATGACTGATGATGTTTCACTTACTTCTCCGATTGCTACCAATGATAATCCGTCCCCGCTATTGGCAACAACGCCGGAGATAGAAAAGCAGCCCCCCATCCTCAAAGAGGAAGTAACTGCCCCTGCAGTGGCTGTTGATGTGACGCCTGTTGAAGTGGCACCAGTGGTGAGCGCAGCCTCAGCACTGGCGCCGCAAGCTGAATTTATTGCAGACCGGGCGGCGGAAGGGGTATACCCAGACACCATCGAGTTAACGTTCACCGCAGAGTCATGGGTTGAAATTACAGATGCCAATGGGCGGCGTGTGATGTTTGATCTTGGAAAACCGGGGCAGACCCGGGCACTCAGCGGTACCGCACCCTTTAAGGTGCTCTTGGGCCTCTCGCCTGCGGTAACGATGACCTATAATGGTGAGCTGTTCGACCAGAGTATTTATACGCGCGGCAAGGTGGCTCGGTTTACGCTGGGCGAACGCACTGAATAGAATGATAGCAATGGTATTTTGATGAAAACGACGTCACAAATTATACGACGACCATCGCGCCAAATTATGGTGGGCGACGTGGCAGTGGGGGGCGATGCGCCCATTTCGGTGCAGAGCATGACCAATACGGATACGTGCGATGTTGAAGCGACCGTGAGCCAGATTGAAGCGTTGCAAAAGGTAGGCGCAGATATTGTACGTGTCTCTGTGCCGACCATGGACGCCGCGGAGGCCTTTGGTAAGATTCGCCAACGGGTGACGATTCCGCTGGTGACCGACATCCACTTTGATTACAAAATTGCGCTGCGCGTGGCTGAGCTGGGTGCCGATTGCTTACGCATCAACCCCGGCAATATTGGTAAGGAGGCGCGGGTGCAGGCGGTGATTGAGAGCGCACGTGATCATAACATTCCGATTCGAATCGGAGTGAATGCCGGCTCATTAGAGAAAGAACTGCAGGTGAAATATGGCGAGCCCACCGCTGATGCGCTGGTTGAATCGGCACTGCGCCACATCGACATTCTCGATCGACACGACTTTCAGGAATACAAAATCAGCCTCAAGGCGTCTGAGATATTCATGACGGTCGAAGCTTATCGTAAACTAGCCACGCAGATTGAACAGCCGCTACATCTCGGGATTACCGAAGCGGGGGGGCTGCGCTCCGGCACAGTGAAATCGGCCATTGGACTGGGCATGTTGTTGAACGACGGCATTGGCGACACGATTCGTATTTCACTCGCCGCTGATCCAGTAGAGGAGATCAAAGTTGGCTTTGATATCCTCAAGAGTTTACGGCTGCGCAGTAAGGGGATTAACCTGATCGCCTGCCCCTCTTGCTCGCGTCAGCAGTTCGATGTGATCTCAACGGTCAATGCGCTGGAAGCTCGTTTTGAAGATATTACAGAACCACTCGATGTGGCCGTGATCGGCTGTATAGTGAATGGCCCAGGCGAGGCGCGTGAGGCTGATCTGGGGTTGACGGGAGGCTCGCCAAATTTACTGTATGTCGGTGGAAAGCCTCACCATAAATTAAGTGATGAAGCGTTGGTCGATGAGATTGAACGGGCGGTGCGAGAGCAGATCGAGCAGCGCAAAGCAGCCGCTGTTGCTGGTGAACATGGTCACGCTGATGACGTTATCCCGTTGCAGGAATTAAAGCGCTAACCGCTGCGTGAGATTAACCCCGTTAACCCGAAGAGTGTAGGAACAACCTTGTCCAAGAGTATAAAAGCAGTGCGTGGTATGCACGACATCTTGCCGCAACAGAGCCCGCTCTGGCAGCATCTAGAAGCGTGTGTGCGGCAGGTGGTACGGGCTTACGGTTATGATGAAATCCGGATGCCGATCGTCGAAAAGACAGAACTCTTTGTACGCACGATTGGCGAGGTGACGGATATTGTCGCCAAGGAGATGTACACCTTTGATGACCGTAATGATGATAGCCTGACACTGCGCCCGGAGGGTACCGCCTGTTGCGTTCGCGCCTGCATTGAAAACGGCTTGCTCTATAATCAGACGCAGCGCCTTTGGTATAGCGGCCCGATGTTTCGCCACGAACGCCCACAAAAGGGGCGCTACCGGCAGTTCTACCAGACGGGTGTTGAGGTCTATGGGCTAGCAGGAGCGGACATCGATGCGGAACTCATCATGATGACGGCGCGCCTGTGGCAGCGATTAGGGATTGATGGTTTGGAACTGCAAATCAACACGCTCGGCACCCCCATTGCGCGCGCTGTCTATCGTGAAAAACTGGTGAATTACCTTGAGCAGCACCGTGATCTACTCGATGAAGAGAGCCTGTTACGATTAGAAAAAAACCCACTGCGCATTCTGGACAGTAAAAACCCGGCGATGCAGCAGATGATAGAAGCCGCACCACAACTGCTTGATGATCTCGATGATGAGTCGCGTGAACATTTTGACACTTTAAAATCGCTGCTTGATGCCGCGGGTATCCGCTATCGGGTTAACCCGAGGCTGGTGCGCGGCCTCGACTATTACCAAAAAACAGTGTTTGAGTGGGTCACCAGCAGCCTTGGCGCTCAGGGTACGGTCTGTGCGGGTGGGCGTTATGATGGCCTAGTTGAACAGCTTGGAGGTAAGCCCACGCCCGCCATTGGTTTTGCGATGGGGATGGAGCGCTTGCTGGCGCTGATGGAAG
>JALSHQ010000110.1 GCA_026982145.1 Gammaproteobacteria bacterium
AACAAATCTGAACATTTTAGATCACAACTCACTTCGTCCAGAATTAATCAGAGGCTCCCTAAGCTTGAAGCCAGCAACTGCCCCAGTCAATTGTCTTTTCCATCAACCCCACATACTATTAAGCACTTGAGATAACAGACTGTTTACAAAATATAATGAATCAAAAAACGGATCACCTGTCGCTCGTTAACCAAGCAGAAGAAGCCATTGGCTTCAGCCGCTCGAATGATTATGAAATCAAGCCAACGCGCTTTGCTGATCATATGGAGAAAGACGCGCCCCAACTGGCATCACTGCTACGTCATCAGGCGCTGACTGAAACAGCACGCCGCTACGAGCGGGATGACCAGCGAGCGCGGGATGAGCAGGCGCACTTTAAGCGCCTCTCCAGTCAGGCGACATGGGCGGTGTTCGCCGCCACGGTGAGTGCAGCATCGGTCGCGCTTTTTACCGCAAATTCAAAAGAGGTTGTTGTTGGCGTGCAGATGATCCCGCTAGCGCTCGGCATCATCTCACTGGTGGGTGGCGCGTGGGCCGCATTAGTCCTGCATCGCGTAAGTGGCGGCCACATTTTGGAGCGCTGGATGCAGGCACGTGCTGCGGCAGAGACAGACCGGCTCGGTTACTTCAACCGTCTAATGCGGCTGGTGAGCGAAAAACATTCCGATGACCCTCAACTACAGATGCTCTGCCTAGAGTTCTTTCGTCGTTACCAGTTTACGATTCAACAGAAATATTATGAGGAACGCGGAATAAAGCATCGCAACTCTTATAAGAAAACGATTTCCATCGGCAGTGCTGCCGCCTTTATTCTCGCGCTTGGCTCGGGTGTCACTGCCATCCTCGGTGCATTTCAGGCGGAGCTGTTACAGTTCGCCGCGCTGGGGATACTCGGCACCGCGCTGGCGACTGTTGCGAGTCGCCGTGAGGAGCTGAATCAGGATGAACGAAATTCAGAGCGTTATCGGCGAACGGCCGATCTATTAAGCCACATCCGCGAACGGCACAGCGAAGTGCAAGAGGCCATCGCAATGGGAAGTGTGGATGTGCTGCAACAATACGTCGCGGCCGTTCATGAGCAGCTATCACTCGAACATCGCCAGTGGCTCTCTGAAACCGAAGAGATGGATGAAACCATCAAGGCTTTAAGCCGTTCGCTGAAAAAAATCAAACAACAAAAAATACGCGGATAAACAACAGCTATCTATTTCTGACACTCGGTAATCATCTCAATCAACAACTGTTGTGCCTCGGTTACCGCGTCGAGATTGTTAAATAGAAATATAAAATAGTTCTCATCACGGTCATAGGTAATACCCGGCATTGAAACACTGGTAACGCTATATTTAACCGTCGGTTTCGTTAACGATGCATAGATTTGATACTTAACATTGATCCAGCTCCCGGCATCACGATGTGCGGCATACATCTCACTGATGGGCAGATTGCCAAAATCAATGGTCATGGTATTTTCATTTTCGAAGCCACCATCACGCTTTGCAAAGGTGGTGCTCTTGCTAATCAAAAGGCATCGATTCTCTTTATCAAAGTGCGATACTACCTTTGTTGTAGAACGGTTGCTCTCCAGCGTGCCGTTGAGCGGATTAAAGGCGAGCAGCTTTGAACGGGCATCGTCTTCCGCCATCACATTCACTGCAAAGAGTGAGCAACAAAATAATATTAATGTACGCATCAGGGTGTTCGATCCTCTCGCTGTTTTATTTCGCAATGAAGTATATAACATTGCAATAAATTGTGGATGTCGCTATAAATAGCGCATGTTTGGACTTTTTAAAAAAGAACCTCTGTTGGATGACGATTCAATCGAATGGCTATTTGAGGCCTTCGGCTGGACGCTGCGTAATTTTGGCAGCGAATCATTTTACCAACATACGACGCTCATCACTCCCACACCAAAGCACTTTCCCGGCAGCGGCACAAGCATCGATGAGATGGCGAATTTAATCATGAACCAAGTCAAGGCCTATACCGGGCTAAGCTATTGGCCAACGCGGGCGCTTGATCATCACCAGTTTCAGGGCGACCCCAATGATGTGGCATCTGTTCACCAGATGTTACAAGCGCTAGCAAATGAGGGTGGGGGCACTGATCTCGCTGATGCTTCGTCGGGGTACCTCACCCTTTTTTATGAGCCTAAGCAGGTGGGCAACCCTGAGGTGATGATCGCCAATTTCAGCCACGCACTGATGATCCACCTTGCATCATTGGCAAAGTTAGCCCCGCCGTGCGAAGAAGAATTGCTCCCTCACCTGACAGAAGTGATGGCGGTGACGCACGGTTTTGGTTTGATGTTTGCCAACAGTGCAACACCTCATCGCGGCGGTTGTGGTAGTTGTCGTTCGGCGGCGATGGAGCGCGTCGGCAGTCTCTCCGAGCGCGAGGTCGCTTATGCACTGGCAATCTTCTGTGTGCTGAAAGAGGTGCCAGAAAAATCCGTGACAGCACATCTAAAAAAATCGTTAAAAGGATTTTTCAAAAAATCAATCATAGATGTAAATGATCATGCCGAGTTGCTTGCCGATTTAAGGTCGGTTGAGACGCCAGCACTTTTCAACAAATACGATTAACACCATCACCCCTTTAGCGCATTCGCATACGCTGCTTCGGAAATTTCACTCCACGCCGCATTGTTGGCACTGAATTTACGGTAGGCTTCATACACACGTTTAAAGGTGGCATCTTTCGCCGCCTCTTCTTCTAGCACCTCTTGGGTGTAACCGCGCAAGGTTGAGATCACCTCTTTTGGAAAGGGGTGTACCTGTACTTTATACTTCTCCTTTAGTGTATTGAGCGCCGCTAGGTTTTTTGCTTCAAACTCTGAAAGCATCCACATGTTGCTGGCAGCGGCGGCGGTTTCAATAATCATCTGCAGCTCTTTAGCGAGGTCACTCCACGCTGCTTTGTTGATGATCAATTCAAGCGTGGGGCCGGGCTCATGCCAACCCGGATAATAATAGTGCTTCGCTGCACGGTAAAGGCCAAGGCGTTGATCATGATAAGGGCCAACCCATTCGGTCGCATCAATGGTGCCACGTTCAAGTGCGGTGTAGATTTCCCCCCCAGACATCAGCACCGGATTCACACCCGCCTTTGCCATCACCTTGCCACCCAATCCGGGGATGCGCATCTTCAACCCTTTAAGGTCTGCCGGTGAGTCAATTTTTTTACGAAACCAGCCCCCCATTTGCACCCCGGTATTGCCCATCGGAAACGGCACTAGGTTGCGCGGCTCATAAATCTCGCGCCACAACTCAAGGCCGCCACCCGAGTAAAGCCATGCGTTCATCCCCTGCGCATTCATGCCAAACGGCACGGCGGTAAAAAATTGCGCGGCAGGAATCTTCCCCGCCCAGTAGTAAGCGGCGCCATGACCCATCTCAACCGTGCCCTGCGAGACGGCATCAAAACTCTGTAGTGCTGGGATCAACTCACCCCCGGCAAAGACCTGAATGTTGATCCGCCCGCGGCTCATGCGCTTCACATCTTTGGCGAATTTTTTAACCCCTTGGTGGAAGATTGGGAAATTAGGCGGCCATGTGGTCACCAATTTCCAATTCACTCTTCGCTTTGAGGCCAGCGCTGGGGTGGCACCTGCGAGTGCTGAGCCTGCAACCAGTGAGCCTACACCCACTTTTTTGATAAAACTACGACGATCCATATTGCGCTACCTTTCGGGTTTTAGCCCTGTTCTTAACACCCCGGATTTCGCTTTACGACAGCAAGCGACCCAAAACACTCTATACCGCTTCCAGCTTGGCGTATGCCACTACCAACCACTTACTGCCCGCGCCTTTAAAGTTAATCTGCACCCGTGCCCCGCTGCCTTGCCCTTCATAATCCAACACCACACCCTCACCAAATTTTGCATGCGCCACACGCTGGCCAAGATTAAGCCCTGTGGGCGCATCTTCTACTGGCACTTTAAAGGTGCTTTTGGGCACGCTGCTAACAACTTGGCGGTAGCTTGCACGAGGACGAATCTCTTCGACCAGCGCCTTCGGAATCTCTGCAATAAAGCGAGAGACCGGTTGATAGGTTTCACTTCCATAGAGGCGGCGCGTCTCGGCATAGGTCATGTAGAGATGTTTTTTTGCTCGTGTGATGCCGACATAACAGAGCCGCCGCTCTTCCTCTAAACGGTTTCCTTCCTGCAATGACATCTTGTGCGGAAACAACCCCTCTTCCATGCCGCATAAAAAGACCAGCGGAAACTCCAGCCCTTTGGCGGTGTGCAGCGTCATCAACTGCACGCAGTCTTCATCCGCTTCGCCTTGCCCTTCACCAGACTCCAACACCGCATGTGCCAAAAACGATTGCAGCGGCGACAACTCCACTTCATCTTCATCCTCGCTCTCTTCCGGCTCAAATTGACGCGCGGCGGTGATCAACTCCTCCAGATTCTCTAAGCGTGACTGTGCCTTCTCGCCTTTCTCTTTTTGATGGTGCGCGATCAAACCACTCTGATTGATCACATGGTCAATCTGCTCATGCAGCTCAATGCTTTGAGTAC
>JALSHQ010000111.1 GCA_026982145.1 Gammaproteobacteria bacterium
CAGCGCCCCGTGATTCAGCAATATTACACTGACTTTGATCTCTGGCATTTTGTGTAATGTTTTACATAAAGTGTAAAGCTGCACTTCTGCCCCTGCCCAGAGGTCCCCAGAGGCGATATGCACCACATGCAGTTTTTTATTGGCGCTTGTTTCAAGGTTGCTAGAGGTGTTCATTCTTTAGTAACAAGGATACTTGAGTTTGAGTGGCGATCTGCCGATTATGGTATCATGTTTGGACGTCGTTACACTCATGATATATTCAGATTTTGGAGTTGGTTTGTTTTGATTATTCAGTCGGTTAGAGAGATTTTGACAACGCAGGGGCGGTTATCAACGCCGTTAAGTGAGTTGCGGGAAGATAGTGACTTATACCACGCTGGGTTAACCTCACTGGCTACAGTGGGTTTAATGCTCGCATTAGAGGAAGAATTTGACATCGAATTTCCAGACTCGATGCTGAGTCGAAAGACCTTTGGGAGCATTGAATCGATTGTTGATGCGATCGAGGCACTACAAGATTAGGTCGGTATCCCCAATGAAAGATATCCCACTAGAAAGGAATCGGTAATGCAAGATCATGAGTCGCTTAGCTCTACGTCCTTTATTGCCTTGATTTCAGAGGTTAGGCGGGTTGGCCGAGAAATTATTGAGCCTAATGCGAGCGACGTGGATGAAAAATCCCGCTTCCCTAGCGAAAGCATCGACGCCTTGAGAAAGCTAAAACTTCTGAGTGCCTACGTTCCCGAAAAACAAGGCGGGATGGGGCTTGGTATTGTGCAGGTCGCAAAGATCTGCGAGGTGCTGGGGCGCTATTGCGGCTCCACCGCCATGATCTATGCGATGCATAAAATTCAAGTGGCCTGCCTTGTGCAACATGGTGGGCAATCGAGTTATATTTCTTCATATTTAGATAAATTAGTTTCTGAACAAAGGCTTATTGCTTCTGCCACCACTGAGATCGGTATTGGTGGTGACCTGAGGTCGAGCATCTGTGCAGTTGAACGTGATGGCTCCTCTTTTAATTTGATCAAAAAAGCGCCCGTTATTTCGTATGGCGTTGATGCGGATGATTTGATGATCACTGCTCGGCGTGATTCAGATGCAGCAAAAAGCGATCAGGTTCATGTACTGCTGCATAAAGATCAATATAGCCTAGAGCCGATTTCGGATTGGGACGCACTGGGTTTCCGTGGCACCTGTAGCGCCGGATTTATTGTGACAGCACAGGGCGAGGATGAGCAGATGCTTCCCGCACCTTTTGCCGATATTCTGAGTCAGTCGATGCACCCTTTCGCCCATATTACTTGGAGCGCACTGTGGCTGGGGATTGCTGCGGATGCGGTGAACATGGCGCGAAAATTTGTTAAAAATGAGGCGAAGCGCAATCTGGAGATGCCTCCAATCTCGGCCATTCGGTTGGGGGAAGTGGAGAGTGTACTGCAAACCATGCGCAGCAATACCGCAGTAGCAGCGGCTGATTACCAGAATATGCTGGCTCAAAATGATGCTGAAGCCTTTACAAATTTTGGTTTTGGGATCCGCATTAACAATTTGAAGGTGACAAGCTCCCAACTGATCGTTGATATTGTGGGTAAATCGATGCTGATATGCGGCATCTCGAGCTATCGAAATGACTCCAAATTCAGCCTCTGTCGTCACCTACGGGATGCGTATGGCGCAGCGCTCATGGTCAATAATGATCGTATTTTACTGCACAACTCCACGCTGCTTTTGATGCATAAGGGAGATGGATGAGTGTGCCTCTCTCATGATGTGCTGGATGAAGCGTATCGGCAATATCAGCAAGAATTAGTCGATGCAGGGTTGTTGCTGCCTTCAGGTGTGCCCGGTGTGTATGGCTTGAGCGGCTTGTTTGAAGGCATTATTGAAGCGTTTGAGCGTTATGTGACCCGTATGGGCGCGCATCTTACGCCAGAGGTGGTTCGGTTTCCACCACTGCTCAGCAGGGATTCCTATCTGCGTACCGATCACATTGAGACCTTCCCCGACTTAATGGGCTCTGTTCACTCCTTTGTGGGCAAAGAGAAGGATCACCTTAAATTGGTTCAGAAAAAAGAGGCAGGGGAGGGGTGGGCTGAAAGCCTAACACCGACCGATGTGATGTTGGTGCCCGCAGCCTGTTACCCGCTATACCCGACGATGGCAAACAGTACGCTTCCAGATGAGGGGCGCGTGGTTGATCTACGCGCGTTCGTTTTTCGTCACGAGCCATCCCCGGATCCGGCACGCATGCAGATTTTCAGGCAGCGTGAATACGTCATGCTGGGCACTGCTGAGCAGGCGCCCGCGCATCGGGATTATTGGCTAAAGCGGGGTGAGGAGATGTTGACCGCGCTGGGGCTGGATGTGAAACCGGTCGTCGCCAATGACCCTTTCTTTGGGCGTGGTGGGCGTGTGATGGCCGCCACACAGAAAGAACAGGCGCTCAAATATGAGCTTGTCGCCCCCATTGCGTCTACCGAGAAGCTTACCGCGATCTCTTCCAGCAACTGCCATCTTGATCACTTCGGCCGAGAATTTAATATTAAAACGGCAGATGGTCAGCCCGCTCACACGGCTTGCATCGGTTTCGGGTTAGAGCGCATCACGCTGGCGCTGCTCAAAAAACATGGTTTTGATCCCAATGCGTGGCCGGTTGACGTACGGTCGCTGCTGGAGTTGTAATGGCGCGGCTGCTTTCACTCGACCCTGAATCATATTCCCGCCACCGCATTCATACTCAGGAACGCGATTGGGCCGAAACCAACTGTTATGTGGATATCTGGATAGAGCTTTTGCATGCGCTCGGCCATGAGCCGCTGGCGATGATGCCGTTCACATTAGCGATCGATTTTGAGGGCGATCAGTGGACCTTCTTTAAGCCACCACTCCCTGATATTTATGAGCTCTACGGGATCGATGTGCAGGAGCTAGCCGTCTGGCAACCGCTTGTGCAGCATGTAGAGCAGCAAGTCGCACTGGGCAAGCCAGTGTTGGTTGAGCTGGATTCTTATCATCTACCTGACACGGCAGGCATGGCCTACCAGCTTGTTCATGTTAAATCGACAGTGGCTGTTGTTGAGATTGATGTAAAAAAGCAGCACCTCGGTTATTTTCACGGGCAGGGCTACTACCATTTGGGCGGTAAAGATTTTGTGAACGTGTTTCGCCTCCATGGCGAGCCTGACCCCGCTATCTTGCCTCCTTATGTGGAAATCGCCAAACTGCGGCGAGCCGTTAAATTTGACGATGCGCAAACGCTTGATGTCTCGCTTCAGTTACTGCGGAAATATCTGCGGTTGCTACCGGCAGTCAACCCGTTTTATGCCTTTAAGGGGCAGTTGGAAAAAGACCTTGAATGGCTGATGGAAGAGCGCATTGAAACCTTTCACCTCTACTCATTCGCGACCCTGAGGCAATTTGGTGCCTGTTTTGAGCTGGCAGCGACCTATCTTGACTGGCTTGCCATGCAGGGTGAATCAAATCTTATCGATGCAAGAACAGCCATCAAATCTATTTCTGAGGCTGCAAAGCCCTATCAGTTTCAACTAGCAAGGGCGATGAGCCGTAAAAAACCACTAAACCTTGCGCCAATCGATGCGATGGGAGATCATTGGGAGTCAGGGATGGAAAAGCTGATAACTAAATATATGTAATGTTTTTAGGTTATCAACTCGTTGGGTTATGACTCGGATTAAAGGGGTCGGCACACTTTGCAGGGTAGCGTCTATATATAATTAAATGATAATAAAGACCACGCGGAATGATTCCACTTGTCGATGATTGGCACTTGATCGGAACGGCTCCAGATGCCTTCTTGGAGCCTACTCACCTTGCGAACGAAAATCTTAAATGGCTACCGGCTTCTGTCCCCGGCACGGTTGCGCAATCGATGCAGAGTGCCGGGCAATGGTCGCTGAATGAGCCGTTTGATTTTGACCACCAAGACTACTGGTACAAGACTGAGTTCAGCATCCCCGCTGATAGGCAATCGCAACCGACCTTTCTGCACCTTGAGGGGCTGGCTACGCTTTGTGAAGTTTGGTTGAATGGGCAGTGCCTGCTTAAATCTGACAATATGTTTCTGGCGCATCAGCTCGACATCTCAAATGTTGTCCAACCCGAAAACAGCCTCTATTTTTGCTTCCGTTCGGTGACGAAGGCTTTATCTCAGCGCAGGGCGCGGCCGCGTTGGAAAACCAGGCTCGTAGATAAGCAGCCATTACGCTGGTTTCGAACCTCACTGCTAGGGCGAATTCCCAGCTGGATGCCGCCCGTTGCCCCTGTGGGGCCGTGGAAAGCGCTCGCGCTTAGCCAGTCGCTAACCCCATTCAATATCAGCATTGCGCCTGCATTGAGCGGTTCAACGGGTGTCGTGAGGTTTTCATGCGACCTGAACCATGCTGTTGGCGAGAAAATTTCAGCCAAGCTTTCAGTAGAGGACGCTGAAGTCACGCTTGATTTGGAAAAGTCAGATGCTGGTAGTCATGTTTCAGGTGAACTGCGTATCGATA
>JALSHQ010000112.1 GCA_026982145.1 Gammaproteobacteria bacterium
GATAAATGTTGAAGCGGCCTCAGCCCGATTGGCCAATTTTTTCAATGCCTCGATCGCATTGATGCAGGTGATGGCACGTGCTTGTGGCCATGATCATTTGAACAAGCTCACTAAAGATGACCTCGCCACATGGCACCGTGAAATGGCATGCTTGGCCGGCATAAACTATTCTGGTTTTACTGCGCCCACTGATAAGTGACTGCGATTTGCATAACCTTATTTTATGGCAAGAGAAAAAAGGGCTTTGATGAAAATTGAGATAGCTGAAAGTGAGTGGGCGATAGCTAGCTGTTTCCCGGTGATGGTTGAGCTGCGCCCACATCTAACATCAAAAACCTTTGTTGCACGAGTGCTTGCACAGCAAGCGCAAGGCTACCAGTTGGCTTATTTGACAGAAGCAGAAGCGCCAGTAGCTGTGGCCGGTTTTCGTATCACTCATAATCTTGCCTGGGGGCGCTTTCTCTATGTTGATGATCTCGTCACGCTAGCTGAGCAGCGGTCACACGGTTATGGCGCAGCCCTGCTTGCATGGCTTCACAGCTACGCGGCTAAAGCGGGCTGTGAGCAACTTCACCTCGATTCAGGGATGCAGCGCAAAGAGGCGCACCGTTTCTATGAGCGTGAAGGGATCGAGATCGTAGGCTACCATTTTTCACAGACGATTTAATTTTTGAGCATCGATAATCACTCGGGGAATGGTGGTTTTATAGTGACTGAATTAGGACTCTAGAATTACACTAATAAGATGGTTGTTTACCGTTAAAACAAGAGTGGTTATACTTTTGCAGCTCTTGGCATTAGAAGAATAAAAATAATTTTCGCGTTGGGTTGTCTAGTATAAAGTGTGTTAGGGAACCTCTGATTTATTCTGAGCGAAGTGAATTGTGATCTAAAATATTCAGATTCAAGGCGCGAATCGCACGTAATAGCGGGCTATTGCGAAGATTAGCAACACAGAAGCTGGATATTTTAGACGCAAGGCGCAAGTTCATGAATAAATCAGAGGTTCCTTAGGTAAGCGCTTCGTTTTCTCGTGATGTTGCGAGTAAGTGATTGCTGGGCGAGAAAGGGGATGTACCAGATGATCGATGCTGCTATTGGCCATGTCGCCACAGAGTTAAACCAATATATTAGGCGCACATTTTCGCTTAGCGAAGATATGGTGGTGATCTCTAATCTACTCGAGCAAGATGGCGCGCTCTCAGTGCAGGTCAATAACAAGCTTGCGCTATTCTTAGTCAATATTGAAAAAGACACCACGCCGCAACAAGTCGCGCCAAGCTTTGGGCCTGGTGCTGAGCGCTTGGTCGAGTCAACCCCACCACTGCATCTAAACCTCTATCTGGTGATTGCCGGGAATTTTAGTGGTAGTAATTACACCGAGGGGCTTAAGTTCATTTCAGCAGCGGTCAGCTTCTTTCAACGTCAACCGATGATGGATCAAAATACGACCCCTGGGTTAGATAGGCGTATTGCACGGTTGATGTTTGATATTGAGAACACCAGCATGCAAGACCTCAGCAGTATGTGGGGGATGTTGAGCGGCAAGTACCTACCATCAGTGCTTTATAAGGTGCGCATGGTGACATTTGACGCGGGCGACATTGAGCGTCAAAGCAGTCGCCTTCAAAAAACTTCATTTGCAGTGGGTAATTAGAGTGGCCGACTATACCCCGTTATTCACATTGACGGTGGAGCATGGCTACTATGATGGCGGTGTTCCGCCCGCGCTTGGCTTTACTCCTGTGAGCCGCACAGCTGTTTTGATTAAGAATTGTGGCTTACTGATTAAGCCGGTAGCGGGCGGTATTATCGTCTTGCAGAATAAAAAAGAGCAAGAATCACTGGCGCTTCATGCCGCAGATAAAGAAGACCCCCTTGAGCTTGTCTTTAAAGTGTATGCAGAGGATGTGGCATTTAAAAGCAAAACAGATGTTTTAATCGATACTAACGAAGCGATCCCCTTTTTTCATAACCATGTGGAACGTGATGACACGGGGGGGCGCTCTAGGTTGCATGAAGCTAATGATGCCTCTATGATCGACCTTGTAAAATTAGACTCAAATCAGTTTAACAGTCTCCTTGATCATAGGGATAGACGGATGCCCCCACTATTTATAGTGAGTATTCGGTTGAAAGAAAAAGCACTGAAGAGCATTGAGCAAGAGGCTCCACTGTCTCTGAAAAATTATTATATAAAATTTAAGGAGCGACAGCTCTATTGGAAGTATTACCTTGTTGGAAGCATGGCGCGAGAGACGTTATTTCTTATCGACATGGATCGCAAGGCCGAGTTCATCTCATTAGGAAAAGAGTTGTTGGATGGTCAACGTGATGCTGTAACCTTTCGCTCAGCACATCGACTGCCACTGAAGGAGATGCCTCAATACCGATTTCAGTTGAAAGAGAAAGGTAATGGAAGTGAAAAGGTGATTATTAAACGACTGCCGATGGCGGATGTCTCGCGCTTTGGACGTGCGGAAATCGATGGTCGCCAAGAGGTTGTTTCGGAAATCTACATTAACTGCTAACCGTATTAATAAAGGGAGATATTATGGGACAGATGAAAACGCCGGGCGTTTATATTGTAGAAAAGAATGCCTTTCCAAACTCTGTTGTAGAGGTGGCAACGGCAGTACCCGCATTTATCGGATATACGGAGCGAGCTGACAATAAAGGAAAGTCGCTGTCGAATAAGCCGTGGCGAATTACCTCGATGTCTGAATTTCATAACTATTTCGGTTTCTCACCGGAGCCTAAATTTGAAATTACAGAAAAGCCAGCGGATTCATTTGAAGAGGCTGCATTTCAACTGGCAGGGCAGGAGTACCTGCTTAGCCAAAACGCAGGGAAATACCTACTCTATTACAGCATGTTGCTCTTCTTTCAGAATGGCGGCGGTCCTTGCTACATTGTTTCCGTGGGTAGTTACGGTGATGATGTTGAAGCGGAGAAGCTTTCAAAGGGCGTTAACCTACTGGTGAGGGAGCAAGAGCCTACGATGGTCGTTGTGCCTGAAACGGTATTATTGAAAGCGGCTGATAGCATCAGTGTGCAACAGACGGCGCTGGCTCATTGTGGTGGTAAGATGCGTAACCGCGTGGCGATACTGGATGTATGGGGCGGCGATAAAGATCGTCAGGATCCCGCAGGTGATTGCATCGATAGCTTTCGTTCAGCTTTGGGTATTAACTACCTTGATTTCGCCACGGCCTATTATCCGTGGGTGAACACCACCATCGTGCAAGAAAGCGAACTGAATTATGAAAATATTGCCAACCTTGATGTGTTACAAGGGTTGCTGCGGAGTGAGCTAGGGCTTGGTGACACACCCGATGATGGCAGCACTCCGAAGGCAATTCAGCAGATTGAGATGATTAATAACCTTACCAGTACATGGGAAGATCGCGCTGGCGAAGATCTTCTGGCAGACAAGATGCTGCTCAATAAGAGCCTGCGTGCCTCAAGCCCGATGTTTGGCAATCTTATTGCGGAGATGCGTGAACAGCTCAATCTTTTGCCGCCTGCTGCGGCGATGGCGGGTGTTTATACAATGGTTGATAATACCCGAGGCGTCTGGAAGGCGCCGGCTAACGTTAGTTTGAGTGCGGTAGTTTCACCTGTGGTTAATATTACTCATGATGAGCAAGAGGACTTGAATGTCACCACGCAGGGCAAATCAATCAATGCTATTCGTTCGTTTATTGGTGAAGGCACGCTGGTATGGGGTGCTCGCACCCTAGATGGTAATAGCCTTGACTGGCGTTATATCAATGTACGTCGCACGATGATTATGCTTGAAGAGTCGATCCGGCTAGCATCCAAGGCGTATGTTTTTGAGCCCAATACAGCTAATACTTGGGTGACGATCAAGAGCATGATTCGAAATTTTCTAACGGGTATCTGGAAGCGTGGCGGCCTAGCGGGCGCAGTACCTGATGATGCCTTTAGCGTGCATGTTGGGTTGGGCGAGACAATGACCTCGGAAGATATACTAGAAGGTATTTTAAGGGTGACCGTTATGGTAGCAATTTCACGCCCTGCTGAATTTATTGAAATTACATTTCAGCAACAGATGCAGAAGTCTTAGCACGGTACGGAAAACAATATTAATAATAAAATTTTTGAATATTAAACAGAGGGAGATGTGTTATGGCTGATGATGGAACTGTGCAATCGACAACCGTATGGCCGCTACCAAAATTTTATTTTCAGGTGAAGTGGGACAGTGAAGTGCTCTCGTTTCAGGAAGTCTCAGGGTTGGATGTTGAGGCGCAGGTGATTGAGTATCGCCATGGTGATAGCCCTGAATTTTCAACAATCAACATGCCCGGCCTCAAAAAATCGAGCAATGTTGTGATGAAAAAGGGTGTCTTCAAATCGGATAATAAGTTTTGGGATTGGTTTAATCAGATTAAAATGAACACTGTAAAGCGTGTCCCAGTCACGATTAGCTTGTTAGATGAG
>JALSHQ010000113.1 GCA_026982145.1 Gammaproteobacteria bacterium
GCCCTGATTCCCGCTGTGCTTTGGGCGGTAATACTGCTGCATATACAGACCCTACCCCTTTTCTGCAAGAGATCGTTATTCTTGAAGACGGCACTTATTACCACTCAGTGGTCGGCGACCCAGCAAGTGACTTTGCGCAAGAAGTTTATATCAAGCTTGGTGGTTGCTGTTATTCGAACCGTTTCCCACTTTCATCCAGTGAGGCACCTTACGGTGGCGGTAACCCGACACGCGTGGTGATGACTAATATGATTAAGGATGGTGAGATTACACAGATGTTTGTTAAAGATAGTCTCGCTTTCAAACCCCTGACTTCTCAGACGGTAGCCAACGCAGATATCAGGATGGATTTTGTAGTTGATATGAGCGCGATCAATTATGGAACGCTAGATGTGGCAGGTGATGTTTCCAATCGATTGGAGTTGCTCACAGATGCGCAGCTAGAAACGGGTAATTACGATAATAATGCGATCCCGAGCTTTTTCAGTGACAAGTCGGTGGTTAATCAGATGGTCAATGCGGGGCGCTACACTTATACGCCCGGTGATGGTAACGGTGGCAGTGATGGTGTCTACACTTATTGGGACGGTGGGTACGATGAGTATTTAGCCGATCAAAACCTCTTTCGCCGTGATGACCAGAATGTGGGTTATCAAGTGCTCCCTACTCCTTAGATTGCAGGCACTGCCTAGTTTTGATCGCTATGTGAAAACTCTGGCGACTGACATTGCAAAGCTTGACCACACATATGGCTGTATCGCGTAAAATTGTCTCGTATTCAGTAGGGCACGTTTCCTTGATGGGTAATGGCGCACGCACGTCAAAGTCTTCAGCCAAAAAACAGATGGCTTCTTCGCTTGTCGTTTACTTAAATAGATGAAAGCGATGATTCTGGCTGCTGGTCGGGGTGAGCGCATGCGGCCACTGACTGATGAATTGCCTAAGCCACTGCTCAAAGTGGGTGGGGACTATCTCATCGCTTACCATCTCCGCGCTTTGGCCGCTGCCGGTGTTTCAGAAATCGTGATCAACCACGCTTGGCTAGGCGAGCAGATCGAGCATGCACTTGGCAGTGGTGATCGATATGGTGTGCAGATTCAATACTCTCCTGAAAGGGGCGCTGCACTTGAGACCGCGGGTGGAATAAAGCAGGCACTGCCGCTATTGGGCACTGAGCCCTTTATTGTAGTGAATGGTGATGTCTGGAGTGATTTCTCGTTTGAAGGGCTGCCTGTAGTGCTGACAACCCTTGCTCACCTTGTGCTGATCGACAACCCATCATTCCATCCGGAGGGTGATTTCACGCTACAGCAGGGCGTTGTGCAGAATGGGGGTGGGCAGAAGCTCACTTTCAGCGGTATCGGTGTTTATCACCCTAAATTATTTGAGGCACTGCCCGAAGGGCGCGCACCTTTAGCGCCGCTGCTGAGGCAGGCGATGGCCGAAGGTAACGTGAGTGGTGAGTACTATAGTGGGGAGTGGATTGATGTCGGAACGCCAGAACGTTTTGCTGAGTTAAGCAGTCGGCTCGGTAGGCGAGTGGTCAGCAACGAGGTTTGAGCTCCATCACGCATGTAGCAGTACAACATGAGTGATGGAGCATCGATTAAAAATTAAAAGAGCGGTTGAGCACTGATAAATGCGCTTTCGGCAGCTTATGAATGATACTGCTTTAACTCACTGTAAAGTTGGTCTTTGAGATTTAGGCGTTTCACCTTAAGATCCAACATGTGATCATCAGTGGTGGGTTGGCTCTGTTTTTCCAGTACGTAAATAACTTTATCAGTCTGCTCATACTCTTTTAGCAAGTGGGCAAAACTACCACCTTGCGCTTTGAGCTGATGAATGGTGTTTTGCAACTCGGGGAATTCACGAGTGAGTGGGTGCCGTTCTCCGTACATACTTCTGCCTCCATATGTGTGGTTCAAAGCCTCGTTTTCCGGTGTTTCAATGTGCAAGATCGCACAACTGGAAAGCCAGCTTGTCACGCCCATGTGGCACGCGTCAATATTTGGTTTAGCCCAATTACAGCGTAATATGCCCGTTTTGAGTAGATGTTTATGCGATTCAAAAGGTTGTGAGCAGCGGCCTATAATTTGCTACGGAGAGCCTTTTAGGGCCTATGATCGGGCGTTGGCTTGCAGCGCGTCATTATCAACATCGTCAGGGAAGTCGTAGCCCCACTCTTTGATAAGGTGCTTTTCCTGAATGCGTAAGCGGTTTTTACGGGCAAATTGCAAAATAAAATTAAAGGCTTCGGGGTCATTGAGGCTCAGCCCGCGGGCGACAATCAGGCAGCGGGCGCCGTTGATGATGCAGGGCTGCACATGTTCGGAGTAGCGCAGTTTGTGGTCGGGCCCGAAGCTAGCCAGTGCAGAGGAGATGCGCTCAACCCAGTCCGATGGACGAAACTTCTGGCCGTCTATGTTGATGCCTTCAATGATGATCTGATTGTTACCGGAATTATGCGACATCTTTTTCTCTTGCGGTGCGGCAGTTGTTCGTTGATCTCATTGAGTCATTTGCCGCTTGTGGCGATTATACCTGCATCGTCCCTGAATTGATAAAGTTTAATGTTGCGATATGCCAATGTGCTGCCTAAGCAATCGCCTTGATGGCGTGAATACGCGCGGCGTGGATCTCACCGGCCAGCGCTTTGCCGTGATGACCTTGCTCAACCAGTTGACGCACATCAACGGCACTGGCGGCTTGGTAGGCGAGTTGAAAGCGAGATGCTTGAGGGTAATCACTCGCTTCATAACCACTGCGCCCGCGTGAGTCGGCCTCGCAAGCGAGTAAGAACTGTGCGAATCGCTCAGGGCGACGAAAGGCATCGAGTGACTCCACTGTTTTGAGCAGTGTTTCAGGGCGCAGCTCGGCAGCGCGATGGCAGTGTGTGTGATAGCGTGAAACCAGTAGCGCCAGTTCACGAAAGTGCTTTGGAACACGCATGCGCTGACAGAGTTTCAGCAGTAAGGCGACGCCACGCATCTCATGGCCGTGATGGCTGGGCCACTTTTCACGTGGCGTATTCCCTTTACCGAGGTCGTGGCAGAGTGCGGCAAAACGAACTTCTGGGTCAGCACTAAGCTTTGCGGCGCAATCGAGCACCATCATCGTATGAATGCCGGTATCAATTTCAGGGTGATGTTTTTCAGGTTGCGGCACGCCAAACAGTGCGTCAACTTCTGGGAGGATGCGCGCAAGCGCACCGCACTCACGCAGGGTGGTAAAGAAGATGGAAGGATGAGGCTCGTTAAGTGCGCGTTCGATTTCACCCCAGACGCGCTCCGGCACCAGTGCATCAACCTCGCCAGCCGTCACGATCTGTTGCAGCAGCGCTTGAGTTTCACTGGCGATGGTAAAGTTGAGAGGCGCTAAGCGGGTGGCAAAGCGCGCGACTCGAAGTAACCGTACCGGGTCTTCGACAAAGGCGGGCGAAACATGCCTTAGCAGCCGCTGTTGTAGGTCTTGCTTGCCGTTGAGTGGGTCGATAAGTTGGCCGTCGAGGGTGAGCGCCATCGCATTGATGGTAAGGTCGCGGCGCTTGAGATCTTGCTCCAGTGTGACATCAGGTGCAGCGTGAACTTCAAAGCCAGTGTAACCCGCATCGGTTTTACGCTCAGTGCGGGCGAGCGCATACTCCTCTTTGGTTTCCGGGTGGAGAAAAACAGGGAAGTCCTGCCCTACCTGAGTGTAGCCCTGAGCCAGCATTTCAGCGGGTGTGGCGCCGACCACCACCCAGTCCCGATCTTTGATCGGCAACCCGAGTAACTCATCGCGAACCGCGCCGCCGACCATGTAGGTCTCCATCAGTGGCGACGCCTTAGCGATCCGTATCAGTCATCGCGCCCGGCATAGAGACGGAAGCGGTCAAACTGGCCACGCTGGTTCTGGTTCATTAGATAACGCGGCACAATGGCCTCCAGCGGCTGCGGCGTAATGCCAAAGATGGCAGGAAAGCGCTCTTTGCTCACGCTGTCGATCTGCATCGACAGGTAATTATCATAGGTCAACGGTTTACCCGGCATCAGCCCCATGATGCGCGCCAGTAGTTTTGACATGCCGTTGCCGAGCGGAAGCACTTTACGTTTGATGCCAAGGGTCTTGATGGTGAATTCGACGAGCTGCTGAAGCGTGTAAACGCGTGGGCCACAGAGGTCGTAGCGCTGGCCGAAGGTCGCCTTCTCAGAGAGCGACTTGACGATAGCATCCACCACATCGTTCACATAAATGGGCGCGAAGCGTGCATTAGGGCACGCCAGAGGTAAACATGGCGCGATTTTGAGCAGTGAGGCGAAGCGATTGAAAAGCTGATCACCCGGGCCAAAAATCACAGAGGGGCGAAAGCTGGTGACGTTGATCTGCTCATCCGCAGCCATATGCATCACATCTTCCCCTTCCCCTTTGCTGGTGAGGTAGCGGCTGGGCGCTTTACCGGCATAGGCATTTAGCGCACTCATGT
>JALSHQ010000114.1 GCA_026982145.1 Gammaproteobacteria bacterium
AGCGAGGGTTGTTTGTTTCGCCTGCCGCCACGTGAGCCGCCTTGGTTTTGGGGGCGAGGTGCAGTGGGTAGCGGCTCATGACTGCCGAGCAGGCGGCTGAGGGTGCGCGCTTCTATCTGGGTGATCTCGGCGAGGCGGGTGACCATCATATGCTTGAAGACGCCTGCGGGGAGTTTTTTGAGATGTGGCCGTGCTAGCTCCACTAGCCTTGCTTGACCATCAATGCTGTTCATGTCGACCTGCTTGGCAAGGTGCTCATAGAGGTGCGTGGAGAGCGGGGTGGCTGTATCGATGCGCGCCTCAAATGCGGCTTTCCCCTCTTTTTGCACCAATGAGTCGGGGTCTTCGCCATCGGGCAGAAACAGAAAGCGTGCTTGCCGCCCTGCTTGCATCACGGGGAGGGCATTTTCTAGGGCGCGGGTTGCCGCTTCGCGGCCGGCGCGGTCGCCATCAAAGCAGAAGATGATTTCACTGGTGGTGCGAAACATCAGCTCTAGATGTTCTGCGGTGGTGGCCGTGCCCAGTGTTGCCACCGCGTAGCGGATGTCGTGTTGTGCCAGCATCACCACGTCCATATACCCTTCCACGATAAGCAGGCGTTGAATATTACGCTCAGCCTGTCGCGCTTCAAACAGGCCGTAAAGCGCCTGCCCTTTGTGAAAGATGGGGGTTTCGGGTGAGTTCAGGTATTTGGGGGTGTCGTCGCCCAGCACGCGTCCGCCGAAGCCGATGGTGCGCCCACGTGAGTCGCGAATCGGGAACATAATGCGTTCGCGAAAGCGGTCATAGTGGCCGCCACGCTCTTTTTTGATCAGCATGCCGGCGGTCGCGAGCGGCTCGGTGCTGTCATTGCCGAACTGTTTTTGCAGCGTTTCCCAGCCGGGAGGCGCGTAGCCGATGCCAAACGCTGCAGCGGTGTTGCTGCTGAGGTTGCGTGCCTTGAGATAGTCGATTGCCTGGCTGCCTTTCGGGTGCGCTTTAAGTTGTTGGCGATAGAAGGTGGCCACTTGTTGTAGCAATTCATAGAGCGGCCTGCTGTCGTTGTGCCCGCTGTTGTGGGCGTAGTTGCCTTGCGGGATTTCCATGCCGACATGGGCGGCGAGATCACGTACGGCGTCGAGAAAGTCGAGCCGCTCATACTCCATTAAAAAGCCGATCGCGCTGCCGTGTGCGCCACAGCCGAAGCAGTGATAGAACTGTTTTTCTTGGCTAACGGTAAACGATGGGGTCTTTTCGTCATGAAACGGGCAGCAGGCGCTATGGTTTCGTCCCGACTTTTTGAGCGGCACCTGCGCATCGATGAGTTCTACAATGTCGACACGTGCGAGAAGTTCGTCGATGAATTGCTGCGGAATTTTGCCAGCCATCGCCTGAGTCTATCGCTATGCTGTGGTGGTTGTCAGCGTTGCCGTTTGGGGCAGACGGAGTGACTGGGAGGTGCTGCGCTTATGCGCCAAGTTTTGCTTTGATCTGGGCACTGACTGCGCCCATATCAGCACGCCCTTGCAGTTTGCTTTTTAGCAGGCCAATCACTTTGCCCATCTCTTTTGGGCTGCTGGCACCGCTGGTGGCGATGGCGTCGGTGATCATCGTTTCAAGTTCTGCTTCGCTGAGCGCGGGGGGCAGGTAGTCGCTAATGATGGTGATTTCAGCGCGCTCTTTGTCAGCCAGCTCGGGGCGGCTGCCTAAGGTGAACTGCTCAATGGAGTCGCGCCGTTGCTTGGTCATCTTATCGAGAATCGCAAGCACTTGGCTGTCATCCAGCTCAATGCGCTCGTCGATTTCGCGTTGTTTGATGGCGGCAATCACCATGCGAATAACACCCAGCCGCTGCGCTTCTTTACTGCGCATGGCGGTTTTCATGTCATCGGTGAGTCGCTGTTTAAGCGTGCTATCCATTGTGGGGATTCGACTACTAGCTTTTAGTAAGGCGCGCGAACAGTGCGCATTTTTTCGCTATAGGTTTTCTTCTGTTGTCTCTTTACAGCCGCGGCAGCTTTGCGTTTACGCACGGCGGTTGGCTTTTCGTAGAATTCGCGACGGCGAACTTCGGAGATGATCCCGGTTTTTTCACAGATGCGCTTGAAGCGACGTACAGCAACTTCGAAAGGCTCATTTTCTCTCAAACGAACAGCTGGCATTTACTTTCCTCACTAATGAATGGTTTTAGCCTAAAACAGCGAACCGCAAATTCTACCTCTGGCTTGGGGGGCTTGTAAAGGATTTAAGGGGGGCAAAGAAAAGCGGGAGGGGAGTGGCCTCAAGTGAAAATGGCGCAGACAGGGCAATTGGGCTCTTTTTGTCGCTGTAGGCTGCGCCATTCCATGGTGGTGGCATCCAGTAGTAAGAGTCGTGTGTCGAGCGTTTTCCCGAAGGGTATGAGTAGCTTAATGGTCTCTGCGGCCATCATGCTGCCGATGATGCCGGTCAGCGGGGCAAAGACGCCGCTTTGGGCGCAGTTCTCTTCGTCGGAAAGCGTGGACTCATCAAAAAGGCAGCGGTAGCAGGGGCTGTTGCTGTCATTGTTATGAAAGACGCAGATCTGCCCTGTAAAACGGATGGCAGCACCGGAGATGAGCGGGGTGCGTTGTTTGACGCAGGCGCTGTTGAGCAGGAAGCGGGTTGCGAAGTTGTCGCTGGCATCGAGCACGATGTCGGCATCTGCAATGGCCGCGAGCAGTGATTCACCCTCAAGGCGCTGTTCAATAGCTTTGATGGTGATCTCAGGGTTTATTGCAAGCAGGGCATCGCGTGCCGATGCGGCTTTGTTTTGACCGATGCAGTTGTAATTGTGAGCGATCTGGCGCTGCAGGTTGCTGAGGTCGACGACATCATCGTCACAAATGGTGATCTGCCCAATGCCGCTGCTAGCGAGGTAGAGTGCGGCAGGCGAGCCAAGCCCGCCTGCACCGATGATCAGAGCTTTTGACTGAAGGAGTCGTGCCTGCCCTGCAATGTCAATTTCGGGCAGTAGAATGTGGCGGCTGTAGCGCTCAAGTTGCAGGTCATCCATTAATAAGTGTAGGCGATGAGATGATTGAGCGGGGTGCGCCCATCATCAGCCCAGCCGCCCACCAGATAAATGGTACGGTCGATATGGGCGACGCCCATAGCGGCCAGCGGGGCGGGCATCGGTGGCAGTAGGTGCCAAGTTTTGGTGGCTTTGTCGTAGCAGGCAGCGTGGTCGCAGATGCCATCGCCACTATAACCGCCAAAGATGAACGGGGTGTCGTCGACCATAATTGATCCTAGACCCGCTGCAGTCCAAGGGAGTTTGAGGTTGTCGAGGCTCCATTTGCCATCGGCAGGGTTGAAGGCCTCGATATGGTCAAAATTATTAAAGCCCTCTGGCGTGAAGGCAACGCCGCCCATGGTTAAGATGCGCTGATCCATGACGATGGCATCCAAGGCGAAACGCGGGGTTGGCAGTGGGCTGAGCGCTTCCCATTTGCCGCTGGCGAGGTTGAGGCGTTCGCAAAAATCGAAGCCGGGGTCTGTTTTTGGGCCGGAAAGGGTGGCGTCTGGGTGGTGCCCGCCAAGAATGTAGATATGATCATCGAATAGCGCGCCCGCAGGGTAGTCATGTGGCTGAAGCATGTCGGGCCCCGCTGCCCAGCGGTCGCTTTCTGGATAATAGATTTCGGTGGTACGCAGGAACTGGAAGTTGCCATCGGGCTTTTTGAAGCCGCCGCCAATAATATAGATGGCGTCACCGACGGTGGTGGCAATTGCGCCTGAGCGCAGGGTGGGCATCTCAGTGCCTGCTGTCCAGCGGTCTTGAGCAGGGTCATAAATGGTGGTGGAGTTGAGGCTTTTGAAGTCGGGGCCGCCGCCGCCGAAGACGTATATTTTTCCTTGGTAGGCCGCGGTCGGACCATGTGAACGGGCGACTTCCATCGCCGACTTAATGGCCCATTGTCCTTGATGGTATGTGATGTCGTTCATAAATTTTGATTTATCTGTCCGTTGTTTATCGGGGTTTATTTTTTCAAGATAGCATGGAATATGACTTGATTGCAGTGTTCCTGCTTCAATTTAAAGCGATGAAATGGCTGTTCATAGGGAGCCAAGGTCGATTAAGCCCCTGATAGTTATTGCGAATCGCGAAAGCTTCTGGAGGAGTGGTTAAGGTTTATTTTGTCCATACCAATTAAAGCTTTGCGTGAGTGAGGTCGATAATAGGTTTGGAATGCAGCGGGTTTTTCGTGCTAATATTTCGCGCTGTGCAGAGATTCTCAGGGATTGCCCTGAACATGGAGGGGAGTGATGGCGCTGCTGTTTTGGTTGTCACTCTGCAAACTCCATAGTCATTGAAGCTTAGAGTGAATGTTCTCTTTCAAGATGAAAAAGACTCTGTATATAAATTGTAAGGCGCGTTGAAAAGGTCGTTGCTTTTGGTGTGGATTGAGCGCGCGCTTAATGGGTAGTGGAAAATGAGCATATATCCGAC
>JALSHQ010000115.1 GCA_026982145.1 Gammaproteobacteria bacterium
GCTTGCCTTCTCCGCAAATCGACATCTTGAATCAAAATCCTTGCAAAGCCGTCCGCATGAATCTTGTTATCCGTCCAGACAATCGCACTACCTGCCACCACTTTTGCACCAATCACTGTGTTTAAAGCAAACAGTGATGCAAGCTCTTCTATATTTCGATGAGGCCTCGCTTTGTGCTCAATGGCCAGATGCGTTGCTGCAATGGTCTCCCCCGGCAGGCTTTCTAACCACTCCCTTGGAACATGCTTAATGGCCGGTTCATGAAATGGAATCTCAAAAGGTGCTTTGACAAAAAAAGTATACATTGAAAATTCTGTGTGTCGCTCCCACTTGAAGCGAAACGAACCGAACTGAGCGCTAAAATGGCGCGCATCCTTCAACGGGGCATTTACACTATAGCGCTCACACAGCTGAGCAATCAGGCGTAACTCCTCCTCAACTACGCTACTATCCGACAGCAGCGCCAGTTGCGACACCTGTATAGGAGCCTTCAGCAACTCATGTGGCCTCGCGTGAAGCTCATTGTGAAGCTTGATTCGCCGCGTATACTCACTCACGCCCGATACCGTACTACGCAATGGCTCAAGTGTATTCAGATTAGCCTGCCCCACAGTAATTTCATCACTCATTTTTGATAAAACCTCGTAATAAATTTAAGCATATTCAGCTTTTACGCCAACATATTGGTCAATGATAATGTATCACCTCACCATGACATCACTGTGACAACAACGTACAGCGATAGAAAAACTAGGAAGCCACTGAAGAAGTCTAGTTGAGTTTAGGTTGAGGTGAAAGGGTTCCCTAGATGAAGCGCCATAAACTGAACATAGCCGCTTGCCCATAGTAAGTGCCATTATCGATAAGATTCCAGACGGTCGCCTGCTCGATATAGAAACGACGCCCGCCTTTGGCGATTCTAACCCCGGAATAATTTTCAATGTAACCGTGGCGCTTAACCTCTTTAAGCAGCAGGGAGCGCTGTTTTCGGTCTAGCGTTTCTGCAGAATAGCGAGACTGAAGTGTGGTGATCTCATCCCACGACATATTAAACAGCTTCATTGCTGTTGCATTTGCGTAATTAAATACCGGCTCGTGCTCGGTGCCGTGAGAAATCAATGCAAAAGGGGCATTGAACAGTGATCGCGCGCAAACCAGATCCAACTCACCATCAGCCTGCTCTGTAAGCGGCATCATACTACCAACATAGTATGAATAACTGCGTGCGATAATTGAAAGATGTTCGCTGTAAAACTTATTTTGTTCTGATGGTACTGTTAATTTCATCCGCAGAAGCTAACCCCGCCACAACTTCAGAAAGTACGATTGATTAAACGAGTGGTCTAATGCGCGCCTCTTCACAGATCAGAATCGCTCGCTATTACTTCAAAGATAGCGGGTGTCTCCAGTGACACGCCCCCCAGCTTTCCTGCCCGCAACTCTTTTAGCAGTATTTCAGAAACCTTGTGCAGATCAACGACGGCACCCGGACGCAAGCAACCTCGCTTGTGCCCTATCGCCTCCAGTAACGCCATTGCACTTGTTGGCAGTTCGCTCAGTTTATAACGTGCCATGAGCGGCTCTGGATAATGGCGTAGTAAAAACTCGCCGGCAAAAATTGCAATATCTTCAAATGTTATTGCCGCATTTTTAATGGCACCGGTCACCGCGAGCCGATAACCGCTATTTTCATCTTGCATGCGTGGCCATAAAATCCCCGGTGTGTCCGACAAGACAATGCCGTTTCCAAGTGTAATGCGCTGCTGCTGTTTCGTCACTGCTGGCTCGTCACCCACTTTAGCAATTGCACGACCCGCCAGCGCATTGATCAACGTTGACTTGCCAACGTTAGGGATCCCCATAATCATAGTGCGAATGGGTTCGCCTCGCTGCGCTCTAAGCGACACCATTTCACGGCACAATCCTAGAATTTTTCGGGCTTCACCCTTCCGCGTAGTGGTTAGCGCGATGGCTTTAACCCCTCCCTGTTGTGAGAAGTAGCGCAACCATTCGGCAGTGACGGCTGGATCAGCCAGATCAGATTTATTGAGCACCTTGATGCAAGGGCGCGGCCCGCGCATGCTTTTAACCACTGGGTTTTCACTGCTGAACGGAATACGGGCATCCATTACTTCGATCACCAGATCGACTTGAGGCATCACCTCTTTGATCTGCTTCTGTGCCTTGTGCATATGCCCGGGATACCAGACTACCGCCATCACTCACCCCAATAAAAAGAGAGGGCACAGCCATTGTGTGCCCAAATCAAGAATATAATTTTAATTAAGAAACCTCAGCGTCATCACAGCATCGACACAAAGGCGTTAGAAGCACATCAGAAAATGGCTCAATAGCCCTCAATAATATAATCAATCGCCACTTGTAATATTTTTCGCCAAGAGGCTTCAAGTGCTGCATCAAACTCCAGATCATGCTCAGCAACAGCCTGAATCAGGCTGCTAATCCAGAACCCATAAAAGCGCGGCTCAATGTTCAAGCCACTGCGTTGATGGGATTCACGAATCCGCCCTACGGCATTTTTTGCAATTTTGTTCTCCTGGGGAAACAAAATCACCATATTCACTGACATCGCAAGCAGTTCTTGTTGCTTTTTTAGATCCGTATTTTCAAATTTTCGAGCGATACTGGGGTCACTTGCAAGAAAAATCTCGTAGAACCGCGGCAAAAATTCCTGCTTTGCAATCGCTCGCCCGTAACTCAGTCGGACTTTTGAAATATCCTCTTGCATCCCTATTGTCCCATCCTTAATCATCAGCACAGATTCGATGTGCCGTAAGACTTACCAACATTCAGGCTAATTCAAGATAGAGAAAAAAGACTAAGAGCACCTTTC
>JALSHQ010000116.1 GCA_026982145.1 Gammaproteobacteria bacterium
CACATGGAGGTTGGTGATCCCCTTGTCAGAGTCAACCATCGCAACCGCTGCACTCGCCGCCAGCACGGCATTGAGGTCGGCTTCAATCGCCTCTTGCTGCGCGGCGGGAAGCGAGGCGATCTTGCTATACAGATCCCCCAGGCCGTTGTTTAAGTTCACCCCTAATTCAGCCAAGATAGCCGCATGTTTCTCTAGCGCTTCTTTAAAGAAGACGCTCACGGCCGTGCCAAAAATGATCGGGTCTGATACCTTCATCATCGTCGCCTTTAAGTGCAGTGAAAAAAGCACCCCTTCTGACTTGGCCTCAGCAATCGCCTCAGCCAGAAAATCCTGCAACGCTTTTTGGCTCATCACCGCACTATCAATGATCTCTCCAGCCAGCAGTGGCACCGCAGGCTTGAGCTCAGTCACTGAACCGTCAGCCGCCACAAACTCGATCTTGAATGCAGTGGCATCACTGATGGTCATTGATTTCTCAGAGCCGTAAAAATCCCCATCAGACATCTGCGCCACACGGCTTTTTGAATCACTGCGCCAAGCGCCCATCGTATGCGGGTGCTTTTTCGCATAATTTTTCACCGAGGTGGGGGCCCGTCGATCCGAGTTGCCTTCACGCAATACCGGATTCACCGCACTTCCCAACACTTTGGCATAGGCGGCCTTGATGGATCGTTCTTCATCATTTTGAGGGTGGGCTGGGCAGTTCGGCACGGCAAATCCGTGTTTCTGCAACTCCTCAATCGCCGCCATGAGCTGTGGCAGCGATGCGCTGATATTCGGCAGTTTGATGATATTGGCTGATGGCTGCTTTGCCAGCTCGCCCAGCTCACCCAGTGCATCATCGAGGCGCTGCGTTTCATTTAAGTATTCAGGGAAATTGGCGATGATACGTGCAGCGAGCGAGATGTCGCGCGTCTCAACCACCACGTCTGCCGCGGCGGCAAAGGTCTCAACGATGGGGAGCAATGAGTAGGTGGCGAGCGCTGGCGCTTCGTCTGTCAGCGTGTAGATAATCTTTGCCTTGTCTGTCATGACGGTTCCTGATAACTGGGGGAATTTGGAGAAAATGCGGATTTTACCTGATAACTGATCTAAAATCAGCGCCACAGCGTGAGGCCACGCACCTATAAGCACTGCTGCAAAAGAGATGCTTCCGGCTTCTGCTGCCCATAGTTGAATTAGTGATACCTCTCTAAACACGCTATTATTCAAATATATCTTTCTAATGCTGTACCGCTGGAGTTGATGCATGAATCTTGAGAAGGTCGTTTTCGCTTTTTTTATCCTATTAGCGCTCACATTAAATTTTGGTTTTTTCCTCGGCGATATTGATGTACCGCACCACCACAGCGTATACGAACTGTACGGTGCCATTGTGGTAAGCCTGATCGCCACCGTGCTGAAATTTGGTGATCGTACTCATCTGGGTGCGCTGCTGCTAGCCACCAGCTTGGTCGCTGATCTCCAGTTAATTCTTGCGGCCGTAGTGTGGGCGATGGCAGAACATGTGACCGGTGTCGGCACAACCCCTGCTGTGATGGCGATCATCGTCTCACTCTCAGGCGGCGCGCTGCTTGCTAACATCACCTCCGTGGTGCTGTTGGTCGCCGAGTCCATGACAGTGCGCTCTTAAAGCACTCGGGACAACACAGTAAAACCGGCCATGCATAACATCGCCTTTGTGCTGTTGCGAAGGATTCGCTCTCCACTGATCGTATTGATCTGTGTTTACGCCACCTCCATGCTCGGCTTCGTGATCATCCCAGGCATGGATGATCACGGCGAACCGTGGCAGATGGACTTTTTCCACGCCTTCTATTTCGTCAGTTTTATGGGCTCCACCATCGGCTTTGGTGAGATCCCCTACCCGTTCACGAATGCCCAACGGATGTGGACTACCGTCACGATCTACAGTTCAGTGATTGCTTGGCTCTACGCCATCGGCTCACTGCTCTCTATTGTTCAAGATCCCGCTTTTCGTACACTCAATCGCCAAAATGCCTTTCGGCGCTCTATCTCGCGAATCAAATCACCGTTTTATCTCATCTGTGGCTATGGTGAGACGAGCGCACTGTTAATTAAAGCGCTCACTGAGGCGGGCATTCGCTCAGTGGTGATCGATGCAGATCAAGACCGGCTCAACTCACTGGAGCTGGAGGATTACCCGCTGCCAGTGCCTGGACTATGCGCCGATGTATCACTGCCCGAGATTTTAGTCATGGGTGGGCTTAAAAACAGATACTGTGTCGGCTGCGTTGCCCTGACAGATCATGACTCAATCAACCTTAAAGTGGCACTCACCAGCAAGCTACTTAACCCATCATTAAAGGTGATTGCTCGCGCCGAGACTCAAGACGCCGCACTCAATATCGCCTCTTTCGGCACCGATGAGATCATCAACCCCTTTGAAACATTTGCCGGCCGCCTCGCTTTAGCGCTTCATTCACCCTCCATGTTTATGCTGTTCGAATGGATGACCGGTGTACCCCATGAGCCGTTGTGCAAGCCTATCTACCCACCACATGGCACTTGGATTCTCTGTGGCTACGGCCGTTTTGGTAAAGCGGTGCATAAACGGCTCGTGGCTGAAGGTGTCTCAGCCACAATCATTGAAGAAAAACCGGAGATGACTGAAGCGCCAGAAGGTACCGTAGTTGGGCGCGGTACAGAGGCCAATACGCTACTGGAAGCGGATATTGAAAATGCGGTGGGCATTGTGGCCGGCACTGATGACGACAGCAATAACCTGTCGATTGTCATGACCGCACGCGAGCTCAACCCGAACCTTTTCATTGTGGCGCGAAAAAACCGCCGCGCCAATGCGTCCATCTTTCAAGCGGCACAAACCAGCCTCACCATGCAGCGTGGTAGCGTGATTGCACATAAAATATTTGCCTTGATCACCACCCCGCTGCTGGCGGAGTTTCTGCGTCTCGCCACCAAACAGAATAATGCGTGGGCAGAAACATTAATCGAGCGCGTAAGCACCATTGCCGATGATGAAGCCCCCCAAATATGGACAGTCAACATCAACGCCACAGATGCGCCCAGCTTCAGTCACGCCATCGCCAACGGCAGCCGTCCTAAACTACATGAACTCTACGCCCATCCATGCAATCGTGATGATGCCCTGCCTATTTTTTCACTGTTACTGAAACGAAAGAGTGGCGAGACCCTGCTACCCGATGGCAACACATTACTGGAGCCAGACGATCAACTGCTTATTTGCGGCCAACATGATATTCGGAATCAGATGGAGTGGGTTCTAAAAAACAGCAACGTTTTTCACTACATTCACACGGGTGAAGAGCGCGCTCAGGGGTGGCTATGGCGCAAATTTGTAGACAAAAAATCAACCACAAAAAAACCTTGAAGGCTCCCCCGGTTAGCTTGATTAACCGATCTGCTCTTCATCATGGCGATACTGGCGCTATGCGTAGCGCAACGGCTCCCCCGCGCATATAATCAACCGCTATGGCCTACCACGCGGCTCATGCTCACTTCAAGTTCCCTTGGCGAGAGGGTAATGAATTTCGCCTGTTACTTGACGGCGACCAGTTTTTTCCTGCGATGTTAACCGCTATTCATAATGCCAACCACTATGTCGCGCTGAATATGTATCTGATGCGCTCAGGCGTAGTGGCTTCGCACTTTATCGACACGCTATTACTTGCTGCACAACGCGGCGTATCGGTTTATATTTTGCTTGACGACTTTGGTGCAAGTGCCCTGAACAAACAAGACCGAGCACGGCTCAAGCATGACAATATTCATCTCACCTTTTACAACCCCATCCGTTACGGCCACTGGTTTAACAACCTTTTTCGAGACCATCGAAAGTTATTGCTACTGGATGGCCTGCTCGCTTATGTGGGTGGCGTTGGCCTGACTGATGATTTTGCACCCTCCGATAACAACACACCACACTGGCGCGAAACCGTTATCGAAATCAGAGGGCCTTGTGTCGATGACTGGCGCGCACTATTTGTTGAAAGCTGGCCTACGCAAGGGCGGGTACCCATGCTGCCATCCTCCACATCACTCTACTCAGAAAAGAGTGCCGAACATAAACAACAGGCAACACAGTTGGGGCGCGTCACTCGCTCTCAGGCCACCAGCAGGCAAGAGATTCGCCGCTCTGTTAATCGCCACTTACACGGTGCCGAACACAGAATCTGGATCGCCACCGCCTATTTTGTCCCCTCATGGCGAATGCAGCGCGCACTACGTAAAGCGGCTCAACGCGGTGTCGATGTGCGCCTGCTGCTACCCGGCGAGCATACGGATCACCCCGCCATTCGCCATGCCGGGCGACGTTTTTACTACCATTTGCTTTTAAGTGGGGTGCGCATCTTTGAGTATCAGCCACGTTTTA
>JALSHQ010000117.1 GCA_026982145.1 Gammaproteobacteria bacterium
TAATCGCGCCCCGCCAGGTTTAGCATCAATAGAGACGATGCCACGCGCTGGAGTCGCCGGGCGCAGGGGTAACTGTAATAGATTCAGAAATGCCTGACGCTGGCGTTCCGGAATCAAGTTAGCACGGTAGATCACCGACTCGGTCATCCATGCAAATAGATCGACGAGTGCATGTAGTGGGTCGCCCTCAGAGAGTTGCGTCATCTCCGGCAGGTGGTGTTGCAGACGCTCACGTGCTTCTATCACAAGGTCTTCGAACTTGCGGTCATCCAGTGATGTAATCGGTATAGGCATAATTTAGTTACTTAACTGTAGTCCAAACTCAAAACCATCTTGTGCACCATTAAGCTTGAGTCGGTAACGCAGGCTCAGGATCACGTGGTTGAGCTGCAAAGGGTCACTATTGACGGTCAACTCCAGTAGCTCGACCCTAGGTTCCCAACGACGGATCGAGCGGCGGGCAACATCGGCCATCAGTCGCCGGGTCGTTTCATTATTGGGGTGATGAATAAACTCACGAATACCCGCTCCAAACTCCGGCCGCATCAGCCGTTCACCGGGGCGTGTCAGTAAAATGTTCCAGATCACGTCGCGTACGCTCTGGTTGTCTGCTGCCCAACCCAAGCGCCCTTGGCTGTTGAGTGGAGCAAAAGGAAAACTGATATTTTGTGCGCCCATCAACATCGCCTCGGTAGTTTCATAAAGGCCCATGGCAACCATTTTAGGAATATGTTGAGAATATTGATGATGATCATCAATAGAATCATCGCGCAGATGGTAATGATCGGAATGCTAAAGCTAAGGCTAAATCCCAAGCAGGCCGACAGGCGATTTTTCTTTTTATTATTCTTGACGCCAAGTTCGGCCGTGGGTGTCATCTGTTCCATTATATCGGCAAGTGACTTGGGGGTCAGAAAGGTCACCCCTTTGGCAAACCCTCGTTTGATATCACCCAGCTCAGGCAACTGGATGACTGACGGGCGCACCGCCTCAGGATCCATCATGCTCACCACACGAAAAGGCTTACTGACCGGCCCCCATGTAATTTGCTCTTTACCACACTCATCAAGGTAGCGCACAAAAGGGCGCAAAAAATAGGTGTCATCTTCGGCCTGCCCGTAACGTGGCAGCGGCAGTGCCTCTTCCACAATCTGCTCCGCCTGCTCTGCACGCAGCACCATCAACTCGCGAATCGAGCGCGCTTGCTGTTCGGTGATGTAGAGATCGTAGTGAAGATCTGGCAGGTGATCCGAAACCGTAATGTCATCGCTATCACCACCGCTTTCAACAAAATCCTTTTCTGCATACCAGTTGAGCAACGACTCCGTAGCGCCCTCAATGTATTCCAGAAAATTACCGTGGGTATGACGCCCGATTAAAGAGAGATCTCCATCAGATTCATCTACTGAAAGGCCGTGGTAAAAATTGAGCTGCTGCAGTTGGTTGCGCAGTGCCTCATTCTCACTAATGCTGCGGTCACTAATATGGTAACGTTCGATCAACGTACGCAATAGCAAAGCAAAGGCAGGTGTTGGTATACCGTGGTCAATCTGCAAACCTGTAGCTTGGTTCCAGTCGAAATTTCCACAAACTTCACCAGCAACCTGCTCCAATGAACCGGTACAACTGTTGCCAAGCTCACTGCTCACCCCATCCCAACTTCCAAAAGGCCACGCTTGCTCTGCTAGCTGCCCGGCACTGGAAACTTTTTCTTGGGCGGAACCAATTTCACGTTGATTAACTGTGGGTAGCAGTGTGGCATCGACCGTACCGCCAAGTGGTAAGTAACCCGACAACAAGGTGTGCTTACGGCTCCGCCCCTTTTCATCTTGTCGCTCAATCAACAGTGGGTAGAGTGGGTGGGTCTGCTCACCGCTGTATAATGGCGCCGGGTTCTTTGGCTTGATCAGGCCACGGTTCGATAAACGCCGATTGATATCCGGCTCATGTTCTGCCGCCCCCTCCTCTTGCCACCCGAGTGCGACTCCTTCTCGCACCTGCCATGATTGACAGGCTTCTGGCGAACCGCGCCTGACCACCATGCCAGCAGAAACAACTTTGAGCGGATCAAAGGCAGGGGTACCGATTTGGTCACAACTCACTTCACAGGAGACCATATAAAAAGTGCGATGAATGGGCAGCCGCAGTGTCACATGTTCACCCGCATGGGCACCAAAACGATCCCGCTCACGCCACGCCTGAGCACTGGTGCCCGTCAGTTTCCCTGCACTCGCTTCTTGGTTAAAGCGCTGTACAAAAGCGTCATCAAGATAGCGGTGCAACATCGTGCCATCACCGGGGTCGGCATAGTAAGGGGTTACCAATTTTGCTTTGTGTGCAGTTACCATACGTTCCCCGCCCCTGGTGTATAACTGGAACTGACTACCGAAGTCGCAATCAACGTGTCGCACTTCACCACCCCGGAAAATTGACTCATGCCAGCATCCACCTGCACCATGCTGGCTGAAACATTAACTTGAGAGGCTTGCACCTCGACGACCGCTGAACTGACAATGCTAACGCCGCTTGATGATAACGTCACCGACTCGCCACCTTTCTCAATTTTGATTTCACCGTCGCCCTCTTCGGTAATCGTAAGATGATGTCCCGATCGGGTCTCAACGGTAAACATTGGTCCCTCACTATCATTTAAAGTCACTTTGGTGCCCTCTGGTGAGACTAGACTGTAGTTATCTTCAACCTCCTGAGCCTCTGTTGGATGGCTACTAGATCCGCTCCATATCGCCCCCAAGATCACCGCAAATTCTGGGCTGATGAATGCAAGTACCACCATTTCATCACGCTTCGGCAAGCAACTCATGCCGTACCCTTCTCCCGCACTGTTGGTTACGCATGCAGCCCAAAGTTCCATCTCCAGCGACTGGATCTCCACCCGTATGCGCCCCCGACCGTCTGGGTCTTGATTATCCACGACACGCGCAAGGTGAAGGTCTTGTAGCCCTCCTAGTGGATGATTCATTCAACGACCCCAGTCACTGCGTTGTACTTTGAGACGAGTGGTATACCCTTCGCCGTTATCAAAACGGTGATGGCAATCGACCACCTGATAGACCCCTTGAAGGCGTGGTGACACCCCGGTCAATTCAACTTCGCGCCCACTATGCAGGCTAGGAATACCTGTGCAGACAATTTCGCCATGAAGAAAGCGCTTTGCTTGATGACGAAAACGACCCTTGACCCACCCTTGTGCTTCTGACTGCGTACGTGCAAAAGGTTGCGGCATATAGGCGATGGCATCCCAACCTAGCTCATTGAGCAGTGTTGCTGCCGTCGTCCCCTGCGGCGCGGGTGTTAACTGAGCCTCTTGTGCATTCACCTCGTCATTCGCTGCTGGATTAAAGCCAGCCACCTTGACCTCCGTCGGCTGCTGGTTAAGGTCTGCAATAATACGTAAGCGGCGAATGTTATTCTGTGGATGCAGCACCTCTGGATTACTGTCTGGCTCTTCAACTTTGGCACGCAACTGCCCCTGCTGTAGCCTCAAACCGATATCATAGGGGGATAACAGGCGCATCAAAAAAGCGAGGTTGCTTTCATTCAACTGGTGCCAGCTCTCTTGGCTCTCTCCCACTGCCGCGTCAGACTGAAGACTCGCCTCTGATGAGATCTGGCTAATCACATCGGCAACACTCATCTCTTCAAAAACACGACTGTGTCGCTGTTTGGCCAAGCGGTGCAGTTTGTCTTCAGCCAGCAATACCAGTTGTGGCGCACCATCGCCATAGCGTTCCTCAATCGCGGTAATCTCTCCATCAAATATCACTCCCCCCCCTTCCTCGCCAGGTAATAGTTCCAGCCGCTCTCCCATTTCGATCTCCTGAAAAGGAAAACTGGCACCGCCATCGGCATCATTAGCACGCCAATTAACCATGCGAACCTCTGCGCTTGCCATGCCGCTGAGCGGAAGGCGCACCTGCATGTCTAGCAGTGCGGTATTGAGGTCTGAGCGAATTTCATCTGCAATACGCACCCGAGGGCGCGCACTAATCACCGCTTCATTATGTTCAGTCAATGGTTAAACGAGCCTCTCGTTCTTTACTAAGTTCCAGTGAATTAACCACCCGTGCTTCACTCTCCTGCATTCCAGTCGCTTCTAGCAAAGGCTGCTCTTCCCCTTGTGGTTTCTCTATTGTGGTAATCATTTCGTTGATAATAAGGGGCATCTAGCGTTTTGCTCCTGTGGTTGTGCGCTATGAAACAAAAGCACCGGGAATATCGGTGCCCAGCGTTGCTGATGCGCCGGACTTAAAACCTACCTTGGCGTCCATACTCGTTCCGCGAGTAGGTTGCCCATTCATTCCAATATTCACGCCGGCATTAATGCCAGCACTCACCTGTAAATTGACACTTGGAA
>JALSHQ010000118.1 GCA_026982145.1 Gammaproteobacteria bacterium
CTTCCCTTTTTTCTTGTAAAAGTGAGCCACACCTTTAATCGCCAAGTTATCTGACTCGGTGGCACCGGAGGTCCAGACAATCTCTCGCGGGTCTGCATTCACTAACGCTGCTACATGAGCACGCGCAACCTTTACATCTTCGTCAGCCTTCCAGCCAAACACGTGCGAGCGCGATGCTGGATTGCCAAAATCGCCATCCATCGTCAAACAAGCCATCATTTTTTCTGCTACACGAGGGTCTGCAGGTGTCGTCGCTGCATAATCCAAATAAACAGGTACTTTTTCGCTATTGCTCATATTCCCTCTGTCATTCCTCAAAACATTTACGCTCGAAATTAAAATAGCCTTTACGCCCAAGCGCTATTCAATTTCAATAAATTCTCAATCTCTCTTTGCAGCGATATCATCAACTGATCAATTTCTTCAATCGTATTGCCTTGACCAAAACTAATCCTCACCGCACCATGCGCTAGCTCGATATCAACCCCCATGGCTCGAAGCACGTGGCTAGGCTCACCATCACTAGTACCGCAGGCTGAACCACTTGAAACCGCGATGCCATCTCGATCTAGGTTCATCAATAGCGTGGCGCCTTCAATCCCTTTCACCGCAAAAAAAATAGTGTTTGGCAACCGCTCTACATGCTGCGAAAAAATAGTCACTTCGGGTATCGCCAACAGCGCTTTCTCAGCATGTTGGCGCAAGCTTCTCAAGTGCCCACTCTGCCGCTCTAAACCCGACAGCATCAACTCCGCCGCTGCACCAAAACCAACAATCGCGGCCACATTCTCGGTACCCGCTCGCAACCCCGCTTCATGACCACCGCCCTGTAACAGCGGCTGCAACGCTAACCCTTTCTCCACAATCAGTGCGCCCACACCCTTAGGCCCATATATTTTATGTGCTGAGAGGCTCATAGCAGCAACACCTAGCGAGGTGAAATCAACAGCTATTTTGCCCAGCGCCTGCACTGCATCGGTGTGCATGGCGGCACCACAACGCTTGGCCATTTTACTCATCGGAGCAATATCCTGCACCGCGCCGGTCTCATTATTCGCTAACATTACGGAGACTAACGAAGCGCGGCTTTCAATCAAAGCTTGCTCAAATGCTGCAACATCGACCACACCATTTTCGTCCACATCGACAACAGCCAATGGGTGGCCGACTGAGTGCAGCGCGTACGCCGCCTGTAAAACTGATGGGTGCTCAACTGCACTAACCATCACTGTTGCGCCAGCACCTGCTGCAGCCATCATCCCCTTCAAAGCAAGATTATTGGCTTCGGTGCCACCGCTGGTAAAAACCACCTGTGCAGGCGTCACACCTACCAACGTTGCGACCTGCTCTCTCGCACGTTGCAAGGCCAGTTGTGATTCGCGCCCTAACCGATGACGACTAGAGGGGTTACCATAGCTGCCTTTTAAATAAGGAAACATCGCAGCTAAGACACGATCATCAATGGGTGTCGTCGCATTATGATCCAGGTAAACTGACATCAACGCTCAACCAAGTAGGCAACCCACTGGGTTAGTTTACGCTACCACTGCCCGCAACCGATGCAAACGTTGCGTTCTGGCTCTGCTTCTGTAGGTTGTCTTGGCGTACAGCGATGTCTTTCACCGCATTACGCTCAACCAACTGCCCCAAGCTAATATTTTCCAGGAACTCATATAACTGACGGCTCAAATCAGACCACAGCTCATGAGTTAAACATGGTTTGCCATCTTGGCAATTGCCCATGCCACCACAGCGCGTCGCGTCGACCTTTTCATCGATCGCAGTCACCACATCGGCCACAGCAATTTCATTGGCATCTCTGCTTAAACGGTAGCCACCACCCGGCCCACGCGCACTATCCACCAGTCCCTGTTTACGCAGCTTTGCAAACAACTGCTCAAGGTAAGAGAGCGAAATCCCTTGGCGTTGAGAAATATCAGCAAGCGGCACCGGCCCTTCCTGCGCATGCAGCGCTAGATCTAGCATCGCGGTCACTGCGTAGCGCCCTTTTGTTGTCAGTTTCATATCAATCTACCTTTGTGATTGTAAGGTAATAAACATTCTACATTGTTGATCGTTTTAGTCAAGATTATTTATCAGCCTTAACATCACGCTCACCTCGTTCTAATGAATGCTCTTTTCTCCCCTTCAGGTCAATGTCATAAATCTCTAATTCTGGCAGCGGCGATGCATCAACATCCGCCCCAAGCTGTTTAAGCGCTGCATGCGCCTCTTCAAGTTTTCCGTCCATTGCGTGAATATGGTCCAGCATGCAGTTCACCGCATTTGCGACTGGATCTGCGCCATCCTGCGAAACGCCATAGGCATCAAAGCCAATTTTTTTAGCGAATTCACGACGCTTTTTGGCATCAGAGTCCACACTGCCACGCACTGCATGCGCCGGGACACCCACCATGGTGGCACCTGCAGGCACCTCTTTAGCAACCACCGCATTCGAGCCGATGCGCGCACCTTCGTGCACCATGATCGGCCCCAGCACCTTGGCCCCCGCACCCACCACCACATTATTGGCGAGGGTTGGGTGTCGCTTTCCTTTACTCCAGCTTGTGCCCCCCAATGTCACGCCGTGGTAGAGCGTGCAGTCATCTCCAATTTCGGCGGTCTCCCCAATCACCACGCCCATGCCGTGGTCGATGAAAAAACGTCGCCCTATTTTTGCAGCCGGGTGGATCTCAACGCCGGTCAACCAGCGCGAAAATGTTGAGAGCATGCGCGCCAACCAAGTGAGCCCAAAATTCCATAACCCGTGGCTGCAGCGATGAAAGATCACCGCATGCACGCCGGGGTAAGTGGTCAATACTTCGAAAGTGTTCCGCGCAGCAGGATCCCGCTCAAACACGCATTTAATATCTTCTTTCACACGTTCAAACATAATTGTTCCCAATAATATTCTCTCGTAAAACAGTCGTTAAAAGCTTAACGTAATACTTGAACAGCCCCTAAAAAACCAATAATTATTAATTACTTAAAGAGAATAAAAGAAATCACCTTTAAGATAAGTTGAGTTCAAAAAACAGCTCAACGGCGCTTCTGTACAGCGGTTAAAATCCCACGCAGGATATTCAGCTCTTGCTTTTCAAGTCGAGCGCGGTTGTAGAGTCGTCGCAGTCGGTGCATTAAAAACTTGGGCTTAGCGGGATCCAAAAACTCACTTTCCACCATGACCGCTTCTAAATGAGCATAAAACTGCTCAACTTCACCCATTGTAGCCAACGACTCTTCGTCACTGTCAGGCTTTGCCAGCGCAGCATCCCCTCTGATTGCCATCCGCAATTCATACGCAATCACTTGGATCGCAGCAGCGATGTTCAACGAAGGGTAATCAGGATTGGTCGGGATATTCACTAGATAGTGACAACGGCTTAGCTCCGCATTCGTCAGCCCTGAATGCTCGCGCCCAAAGACCAGCGCTACAGCACCATTGCTGCTCGCTGCGATCGATTTTGCAGCACATTCACGCGGGTCAAGCTGCGGCCAAGCAATGCTGCGCAGTCGTGCGCTGGCGCCCACGACCAGCGTACAATCTACCAGCGCCTCATCGAGGGTCTCGCACACGACCGCCTGCGCCAGCAAATCATCCGCGCCCGAAGCCCTTGAAGTTGCCTCTGCACTAGGGAACACCTTGGGTTCAACCAGATAAAGTGACTGCAACCCCATGTTTTTCATGGCGCGTGCGGCAGCCCCGATGTTCCCCGGATGAGAAGTATTCACCATCACTATTCTAATATTATTTAACATCGCGCCACCATACAGCGAGCCTGCAACTTCTATCAAGCGGATTTTCAATGCCCAATCCACCAAATTCAATGCAAGCTCGGCAAAAATTCCCCACGCGGCATAACACCCTCAGGGCAATTTCTGATATTCTTAGCGCCAAAGAAATTTACCACTCTTATCATTCCTTACTAAGCCTTAAGTGACCCCCTGAGCCATGCATCCAACCCTGAACATCGCCGTACGTGCCGCAAGAAGTGCGGGCAGTATCATCATGCGCAACATGGATCGCATCGATTCCTTGAATGTGACCGCCAAAGGAAAAAATGATTTTGTCTGCGATGTAGACAAACAGGCCGAAGCAGAAATTGTATCAATACTGCGCGCCGCCTTCCCTGATCACGGCATCTACGCTGAAGAGGGAAGCATGCATAATGGTGATGAATACCGCTGGATCATCGACCCGCTCGACGGCACGACCAACTACCTGCACGGTTTTCCTCAGTTTTCTGTCTCAATCGCATTGCAGTGCAAAAACCGAATCGAACAAGCGGTGGTTTACAACCCGCTGCACCAAGAGCTGTTTACCGCAACACGTGGCGG
>JALSHQ010000119.1 GCA_026982145.1 Gammaproteobacteria bacterium
GAGCTTTACTATCAACATCAAACCATTTTACAAGCTGCCTGAGCTTGATTAACAACCATGTTAGCGCTTAACTTTTCCTCAGGTTGTCCAGTTGAAGGGGGCCACTTCAGACAGGTCAATAATTGAATACAGGTGGAATATCAAGCAGCGACATGTAGAACCAGAAAAAGGGGCTTTTCAGCCCCTTTCTGTAAGCAGCGATAACCGTTAAGTTTAGCCGTTGATCACCGCTTTCATGCTGAGTCGAATGCGACCCTGTTTATCGATCTCTAGCACTTTAACTTTAACGACTTCACCTTCACTCAGTTTGTCGCTCACGTTTTCAACGCGCTCTTCAGAGATCTGAGAGATATGCACCAAGCCATCTTTACCTGGCAGAATCGTGACAAACGCACCAAAATCCATCAGTTTGGCCACCTTGCCTTCATAGATGGTACCCACTTCAACATCGGCTGTAATCTGCTCGATACGACGGCGAGCTTCTTCGCCACCTTCATAATCTACCGAGGCAATCTTCACAACACCATCGTCAGAGATATCGATGCTGGCACCGGTCTCTTCCGTCAGCGCACGAATGGTTGCACCGCCTTTGCCAATCACATCACGAATTTTCTCAGGGTTGATCTTGATAGAGATAATGCGTGGGGCATATTGCGAGATATCATCACGCGGCTCAGAAATCACTGCGTTCATGTTTTCAAGAATGTACAGACGCCCTTCTTTTGCTTGATCCAGCGCGGCCTCCATGATTTCACGGGTGATGCCAGTGATCTTAATGTCCATCTGCAGCGCGGTAATGCCATCGTTGGTACCGGCCACTTTAAAGTCCATGTCACCAAGGTGATCTTCATCGCCTAAAATATCTGACAACACGGCAAATTTATCACCCTCTTTGATCAGCCCCATGGCGATACCTGCCACGGGCGCTTTAAGGGCAACACCTGCATCCATCATCGCAAGGCTTGAACCACAAACAGAAGCCATTGAGCTTGAACCATTTGATTCAGTAATTTCAGAGACCACTCGCACTACATAAGGGAACTCTTCCATATCAGGCATTACAGCAGCAACGCCACGTTTAGCAAGGCGACCATGGCCAATTTCACGACGCTTGGGGCTGCCGACAAAACCGGTCTCACCCACGCAGTATGGAGGGAAGTTGTAGTGCAGCATGAAAGGGTCTTTCTTTTCGCCTTCAAGTGCATCGATGATCTGTGCATCACGCGCGGTACCTAATGTTGCAACCACGAGCGCCTGTGTTTCACCACGGGTAAACAGCGCAGAACCATGTGTGCGAGGCAACACACCAACACGAACGTCGATTCCTCGCACTGTACGAGTATCGCGGCCATCGATGCGTGGCTCACCATTAATGATCTGGCCACGAACAACGCTCTTTTCTACTTTGCTGATCACGCCTTTAACATCTTCTGCCGACCACTTGGCATCGGGCGCTTCACAAAACTGCGCAACCATATCGCTACGGACTTCAGCAAGACGATCCTGACGCACCATTTTCTCTTTAATCTGGTATGCAGCCGTCACCACTTCAGTAGATGCGCTTTCAACCGCACTTACTAATGCTTCATCAGTCGCCTCTGGCTCCCATGTCCACGCTGGGGTGTTAACTTCTGCAGCCAGTTCACGGATCGCACTCACCACAACCTGTTGCTGGTCATGTCCAAAAATAACGGCGCCCAGCATCACCTCTTCTGAAAGTTCCTTCGCTTCAGATTCAACCATCAAAACGGCGTCTTCAGTGCCCGCAATCACGAGATCAAGATCAGAATCTTCCAATTCAGTCATGGTTGGGTTTAGCAGATATTCACCTGCTTTATAGCCAACACGTGCGGCACCAATCGGCCCACTGAATGGAATGCCTGAAATGGCCAGTGCAGCAGAAGCACCGATGATGGCTGGAATATCAGGGTCGATCTCTTTATTGAGTGACACAACAGAGGCGATGATCTGAACTTCGTTTTTGAACCCTTTTGGAAACAGTGGGCGTAGCGGGCGATCAATCAGGCGACAGGTCAGTGTCTCTTTTTCGCTAGGGCGGCCTTCACGCTTGAAAAACCCGCCAGGGATTTTACCTGCCGCGTATGTGCGCTCTTGGTAGTTGACAGTGAGCGGGAAAAAATCACGCCCTGGATCCGCTTCCTTGCGACCCACTACGGTCACCAGCACAGTGGTGTCATCCATGTTAACCAATACTGCTGCGGTTGCTTGCCTGGCGATCTCACCGGTTTCAAGCGTTACAGTGTGGTTCCCGTACTGAAAAATTTTTTTAATGGGCGTCACATTTATTTCCTTAAAGTAGAAAAGCGTTGATGGTTGTGATTAAGCAAGCAAGGCGCGATTACTTGCGCAGCCCTAGGCTTTTAATCAGACCCTGATAGCGTGAGCTATCTTTTCGCTTTAGGTAATCAAGCAATTTTCTACGTTGGCTTACCATTCTCAACAACCCTTGACGTGAATGATGGTCGTGGATATGTGCTTTGAAATGGCCAGACAGTTGTTCGATGCGCGCGGACAGAAGTGCAACTTGCACCTCTGGCGAACCAGTATCACCGTCTGCTCGTTGGTACTTGCTAACGACCTGTGATTTAGTTTCAGCGTTTAATCCCATAATTTCCTCTGTGTTTTACAAATGTTACTTACTTACAAAAAAGAGCGGTTATTTTATCGCCTTAAGTACATGAATGACAAGATAAATAACAGCTCAGAATAGAGACTTCTCAAATTAAGCGCTGTTCAACAAGCGCTTCGGTGCAACCCGCCCATCATCCATAATATAGCCCACGCCTAAAAAAACATTCTCCTCAGCAAACAGCTTTACAAGCCCCTCACGAGGCGCATGAGGCACCACAACCGCCTGACCACGCTTTAAAAAAAAGGTTGCCTCTTGGGTTAACGTCACTTCGGGCCAATGGATCAGAGCTGTTTCCATCGGCTGTAGTAGTTGGTCGAGCGCGTCACTGCCACCCTCTTCGGCAATATACGCCAATTGAACCGGGGTGATCATGCGATCACCGCTAAATGGACCAACGCTGAGACGCCGCAGCACTGCAACGTGAGCACCACAACCGAGCCGTTCGCCGATATCTTCCGCCAGCGTGCGAATATAGGTGCCTTTTGAGCAGTGAACATCAAGCGTTAGCAGGTCACCTTCGGCCGCGAGCACCTCAATGCTATGAATGGTGATGTCGCGTGACTTACGTTCAACTTCGATCCCTTTTCGTGCCAACTTATAGAGTGGCTGCCCGTTCTGCTTGAGCGCTGAGTGCATCGGCGGGATCTGTTCGATCTCCCCCAAAAATTCAGCCAACACCAGTTCTAATGCTTCATCACTGTATTCACCCACGACTCGCGTCTGGATCGTTTCACCTTCGGCATCACCTGTGGTGGTTTTTATCCCCAGTTTAATCGTCACTTGATAACGCTTGTCAGCATCTAACAAGAAGCCTGACATCTTGGTTGCTTCACCCAAGCAGATCGGTAATAGCCCGGTTGCAAGAGGATCAAGACTGCCCGTATGCCCAGCCTTACGCGCATTGAAAATACGTTTAACCCGTTGCAGCACCGCGTTGGAGCTCATACCGATGGGTTTATCAAACAGAAGGATGCCGTTGATATCACGTCCAGACTTACGACGTGCCATCTTCATCCTTCTTGCGGTTTTTAGAGTCAGTGGCGACAGCCGAATCGATCAGTGCAGAGAGTGCCGTGCCGTGTTCAACTGAGGCGTCATAATGAAAACGTAGTGTCGGCACCACTCTAAGCTGCATCCGCTGACCAATGGCGCGGCGTAAGAAAGCCGCTGCGCGGTTCAGTACCTTGATGCACTCATCCACATCATGATCATCATCAAGCAATGTCACATGCACTTTGGCGTGCGACATATCGGCAGAGACATCAACAGCGGTCACCGTGACCATCCCTACCCTAGGGTCTTTTATCTCTTGCTGAATCAGCTGTGCGATCTCGCGCCGTATCTGCTCGCCAACTCTTAAGGCGCGACTGAACTCTTTAGCCATGACTATAAACTGCTACCGTTATATGAAAACTATCAATCAAGGTCAAAGCGTACGCTCTACCGAAACTGTTTCGTAAACTTCGATCTGATCACCCGGTTTCACATCGTTGTAGTTCTTCACCCCAATACCACATTCGGTGCCCGCGCGCACTTCATTAACATCGTCTTTAAAGCGACGTAATGATTCGAGCTCACCTTCGTAGATCACAACGTTGTCACGCAAAATACGAATCGGATTACTGCGTTTGACTGAGCCCTCAATCACCAAACAACCTGCAATCGCACCCAG
>JALSHQ010000120.1 GCA_026982145.1 Gammaproteobacteria bacterium
GAGTTGAAAATGAAAGTCATCAGGGAGAAAAATGCCCTTAAATTTATACAGAATGGTATTGATGGTTATTTGATAATCGATGATGATGTTAAAATGTTAGGAACTAAGGAATACAAATATCTTTTTAGTGGCTTAGAATATAAAGAAAAAGATGGTGTTTATAGCCTAAATATTAAAGAAATCAGATCAAAAAGTAAATCATGTAAAAAGATAATGAATCGATTATTCTCCGTTGAGAGTTAATTCTCAATTAAAATAAAATATCCAACTAATAAAAATTACAACCAGTACCTGAGTGAGCTACGGGCAGAAAATATAGCGAAGTCTTTAAAGCACGCTGGTGTTCCTGAGGGGCAGCTACGCGCCGGCGGCATGGGTGACATCATGCCGATGGTTGATGCCGCTCACTGGAATGAGAACCGCCGTGTTGAACTACGCTATCGGGAGGCACTAATGCTGAGTAGCCAGTAGCAGGTCTGCACGTTTTGAAGTTCATTGAAACAGCCCCGGCTTATTAGCCGGGGCTGTTTTTTTAGCTGCGGCGTAACCGAAGTGCGCCTAACCCAAACAACCCGGCAGCTAACAGAGCAAGCGAAGCCGGCCCTGAAACGGCCGTGTAATTTCCAGAGAGCTCACTCCAACCCAGCCTTAATCTTTCTTTGTCTCTGCCTGGCTCCCTAGCTTTAATCCTTAATGTCCAGGAATCTGCGCCTGACTCATCAAATAAGAGCGCACCAAGAAAAAAGGTATCGACCACCCAGCCAGTTGCATTTGATGATTGAGAAAGATTGCCAATTTTCGACCAAGCATCACCTACTCCCACCTCTTTACCCCTAATTAACCAGAGCTCATTATCTGGAGCATTGATGTTGTTGCCGATATGTTTAATTTTCAAAGTGGCATCATCAATGGAAACGGCCAGAGGATTAAAAGAGATATCGAAACTAAACACATACGATTCTGTCACTCTCAAGAAATCTTCACCATCTTTAGTGCCACTTCCTGCGAAGTCGATTTTTTCATAAAAAGGCACAGCACTTGCTGTGCCGCAAATGCCAAAGAACGCGATGACAATGACCAGCGCTTTTTTGATGCTCTTCATTCTTTAATCTCTCCGCCCACGATAAATTAATTCTTCAATACAAACGTCGAGAACGCATGATTTATGCCTAAAGTTAAAAGCCAAACATATTCAATGGGTTGATTCCTACCCAGCATTCGCCTTCCAGCTTAATGTAAAAATTAATTACAGCTTTTGTTTTGATTGTAAGCTCGCCCGAGCTTCCTACCGCGCACCACAATATAGGTATCACTTAGCGATATGGGGCTCCACGTAACTCTGATTCGATGCGGTAATAACAACTTAAACAGGAAACCCTTGATTTCGAAGATGCGCTTTGGCACTTAACCCGGTCAGCATCATGTCGAGCTCTTTTTCCCAATCATAAGGCTCGGCGGGTGCGAGCCCTTCACCCAAATCAATATCGTGCCACGGGGTATCGGCGTAGATTTTAATATGGCGCACCTCTTCGATGCTTGGGGTAAGCTCTTCCCAAACCTCATGCAGGCAATCTTTGGGGCGCGTAATTGACCAGCCTGCGATCAATGCATAGTTTTCTGGCAGCTCTGTGAATGCTTCGGGTGTACCCGTCTGCGGTAATTCATTTTTTTCATCGGTGTGATCAGTGTGGATGAAGACGATCAATTTCGGCTTATGTTTGATGATCTCGGGTGTCAGGTTTTTCCCACCCGGCATCCATGCTGAAAATGCGACATCAAAACTGAAATCGATGGCCTCCACTGCCTGCTCTTTCATGGTGTACCGCTCAGCATCATAAAAATTTGCGATCTGATTGGGCTTTGCGCTTGGATCCCGCACCCCAGTTACATTCACACTTTCTTGCGCCAACAGGCTGCCGACAAAACCGTTCCCGGCGTGCAGATCACATATGACAGGGTTTTCGGCCACCTGTCGCGCACAATGCGCGATCTGCTGCATCTCACCGCGCAGCGGGTAAAACGGTGCGATCGTGGTGGCAAATTCTGCTGGGTCACGATCAGGATTACTAAAGATCAGGGCATGCAGCGGGATGTCCTTAATGCGCGCTGCAAAAGGCTTTGTTTCATCCCATGCGGCGTGCTCTTTTTCTTGGATGCTCACGATACGGTTAAACATCGCTTCAGAAAAAGCTTCCATATGGCGCAGTTTTTCAAACTCTTCCGGAATTGGCGGTGGCCCGGAAGGGGCAAACATACTGAGGTCATCAACGTCTTTCATACAACCAAACTCGCTTACAGATTTACTGCGTTATTACTTGGGATACTTATTTATGGTACTGGCCACTTAATTCATGCACGGCACTGATAAAAGCACCCGCATGTTCAGGATCGACATACTGATGAATGCCGTGGCCAAGATTAAAAACATGCCCTTCACCACTGCCAAAGCTTTCCAGAATCGTCGCAACCTCTTCACGGATGCGCTCTGGTTTTGCGTAGAGCGTGCTGGGATCCATATTGCCCTGTAAGGCTACTTTATCGCCCACCCGCTTGCGCGCCTCGCCAATATCGGTGGTCCAATCGAGCCCGAGTGCGTCGCAACCGGTATCAGCCATCGCCTCAAGCCACTGACCGCCACCTTTGGTAAATAGGATCACCGGTACTTTGCGCCCCTCTTTTTCACGAATCAGGCCATCAACGATCTGCTGCATATAGCGCAGTGAAAATTCTTTGTAATCGCGTGGTGTCAGTGCCCCACCCCAAGTATCAAAAATTTGTACGGCTTGCGCGCCCGCTTCAATTTGAGCATTCAAATAAGAGGTAACCGACTGTGCTGTGGTGTCGAGCAATTTATGCATCAAGTCAGGGCGGTCAAACATCATCCCTTTAACTTTTGCATAATCTTTGGTGCCCCCGCCTTCTACCATATAAGTGGCGAGTGTCCACGGGCTACCTGAAAAGCCAATCAACGGCACGCGACCATTAAGTGCTTTGCGAATGGTGCGCACGGCATTCATCACATATTGCAGTTCACCTTCTGGCTCTGGAACAAACAGCTTATTCACGTCTGCCTCTGTGCGCACGGGGTTATCAAAAGTCGGCCCTTCGCCCGCTGTAAAGCGCAGCCCAAGCCCCATTGCGTCAGGAATGGTTAAAATATCAGAAAAGAGAATCGCCGCATCAAGCGGGTAGCGCTCTAGCGGTTGCAGTGTCACCTCACAGGCAAGCTCAGCATTTTTACAGAGATCCATAAAGCTGCCGGCTTTTTCACGCGTGGCGCGATACTCAGGCAGGTAACGCCCCGCTTGGCGCATCATCCATACTGGGGTGATGTCCACAGGCTCTTTGAGCAGGGCACGTAGAAAACGATCATTTTTTAATTCGGTCATCAGTCAGCCTTAAAACGTTTAGTTATTGTCTCTGTCTTGATTGTTTGCGTGACACTTTTTACAGCCATCTCTAACGTGGCAGATCAGAATGCCCCATCAAAAATTCATCCACTGCTCGTGCTGTTTGGCGCCCTTCACGAATCGCCCACACCACTAGCGATTGACCACGACGCATGTCACCGGCGGCAAACACTTTCTCTACGGAAGTTTTGTAATCATCGGTATTCGCCTGTACATTGTCATGCTTATCCAGCTCAGCGCCCAGCGCCGCCAGCATCCCTTCTTTCACGGGGTGCACAAAACCCATCGCTAATAGCACGAGGTCTGCCTTAAGTGAAAACTCGCTGCCTGCAATCTCTTGCGGGCCTTTTGCTCCCCACTCAACACTGACCGCGTTCAAGCGCTTCGCCGCACCTGCTTCGCCTTCAATCGATTGGGTTGATACAGACCACTTGCGTTCTGTGCCCTCTTCCTGCGAACTTGAAGTACGCATCTTGTTGGGCCAGTCGGGCCAAGTGAGCCCTTTGTCTTCTTTTTCTGGGGGCTGCGGCATAATCTCTAGCTGGGTGACTGAGGCTGCACCTTGGCGAATCGAGGTGCCGATGCAATCGGAGCCGGTATCACCGCCACCAATCACAACCACATGCTTGCCCTTAGCCGTGATCGCTTCTGCCGCATCAATAGTGTCACCGGCGACACGCCTGTTTTGCTGGCGCAGAAAATCCATCGCAAAGTGAACGCCATCCAGTTCACGACCTGCCACGGGTAAATCACGAGGATGCTCACTGCCGCCCGCTAGCACCAGCGCATCAAAATCTTTTTGTAACTGCTTGATATCAACCGCTGCACCGACATGAGCATTGGTATGGAACACGACCCCTTCTGCGGCCATCTGTTCAACACGGCGATC
>JALSHQ010000121.1 GCA_026982145.1 Gammaproteobacteria bacterium
GCACCACTGCTGGTAGTGCCTGATGAGAGATAAATAAGCAGCGCGATAATCGCCGTTGCGCCGACACAGTACATTGCTACGTTCATAATTTTCTATCACCGTTAATTGTAAAAAACATCTTAAGAGCCGACCTCATCAAGCCACACATGTATGGAGTGAATCAAGACCAAGTCGACCATGTTAGGCTAACCACACCCGCGAGTGAGAGACCCCATCGGTCACATTCAGTGTCTCGATGAGTGAGTCACCCTCACCATCAATGATCGCTAGTGCCCCGGCCATGGAGTTGGACGAAAACACCAATTGAGTCACATCCCCCTCACCGTGAAAAGCGAGCGCCCCTGATGACGCCCCTAATGAAAGCTCGGCCGATAACTTGATTTTTGGTAAGACGCTTAAATCAAATATCAACAGCGCATCACTTCTCAAATTAGCGGCCTGTTCAGGACTACCAGAGCTACTGGTCGTTAAGTAAAGCTTACTGCCATCGCGATTAAAATAATATTTGCTGATGTAAATGTCTGGTAGTTCAATTGTGTCCATCACCATATGGGTGCCTGCATCCAGCACCGTCAGTTTAGCGACTACATGTTCGGAATCAGACTTGCGGTCTGCGCCTCGCCCAAAAATGTAGCGCCCACACGGGGTCACGAAGAGATTGCTATGCCCCTTAAATTCGAGGCGCTCTTCAATTTCATTGGTCATGGGATCGATCACTGCAATCGTGCCGTAACCGTTGTTCAGATTGTAAAGTTTGCCTGAGATTTTCGAATAGACCAATCCGTGCGGAAAAGCATTACAAGGGGCGGCACTGCGACCATCGCTTTCTTTATCAGACTCGCACAGATCGATGGTGGCAATCACCTTTAAGTAAGTCGCCTCATTTTGAGGGTCATTCCCAATGGCAGAAACGGTGCCATCTTTCAGATTGCTGATATAAGCGGTGTGCGGCACACCGGGCGCCGCTTCTGAGGGAAAAGCAAAACTAGCTTGATGATGACCGCGCCCCACGCAGATAGTGGCTAGGTGGCGAGCCGCTGCCGTTGTGCTGTTTTCGATCACAGTGACCGAAGAGCCCTGCTCGCCACAATTTAACCGGTCGTTACCACTCTCTTTATCACCATCATTCATGAACCAGTCACGATTAGCATTGGGGTCACTGTAAATGTGGGCAGGAAAAGCATCAACCGGAAAATTACTCTGGATACGGATCGACTTGGTTTCAGGATCCAGCAGAATAAAACGGTGCTCTTCAGTGAGCCCCACAAAAATAGGCTTCAGCGCCATCTCAAGGCCACTCTCAGGTTCAACACCGAGGCAGTTAATGGTCACCTCACCATTGCGCCGTTTAACCACACAGACCTTGCCGGTTTTACGATCACCGCTGTAATAACCGAGTGTGAAATCAATTCCCAACACTGCATCACTCATAACACCATCCTACAAAGCGAGAAATACTCATCATATTAACCAAAACCAGGCAATTAGCCCGTTACCCGGAGGCATGTTGTATCACGACGAAACAGCATGAGCCACAAAATAAAGCAGCTAATTATAGCGGATCACACCAATCGAGTGGAAAAAATCTAAGAGAACCGCTGATCTCAAAGGGGTGTTTAGCAGGCTTATCCTACTTATGGGTTTCAAACGGGTGCCGATAGCGTTAGTACAACGTCGAATTCACTGCGAAAAAGGCCCCTCATGACTGAAGAAACACCCGTTACACTCTCAACATCGCATGCACCTGACCTCGACTGGAGCCAGATTAGAGAAACCGTCGCGATGTTGACGCTCTCAGTGGCGCGCATTGAGTATGCGATGAAAGATGGCAATGATTCTGTTGATACGCTTACCGAATGGTTCACCGCGATGGTTGGCAATGCTCAGGTGATTAATGCCGCGGCACAAAACCTGCCTGAAGGTGAAACGCGCGAGACCATTCTTAGCAATTGCCAAGCTGTCGATGAGAAGGTGCAATCTGCCATTGTCGCATTTCAATTTTACGATAAGTTTACTCAACGCCTGAGCCACATCTCGGTGATTCTTAGGTCGCTTTCTGAAATCGTTTCAGATGCCAGCCGAGTTTATAACCCTAATGAGTGGAGCTCATTGCAGGTGATGATCAAATCAAAATATACCCTTGATGCGGATCAACGGATGTTTGAGGCAATCCTCGCGGGAAAATCGGTCGATGAAGTTTTGAAAGAAGCGGTCAAAATAGAGCAAAAGAAAGAGACTTCTGATGTCGAGCTGTTTTAACCTTTCTACTCCGAACAAGCTTAAATGACACATGATTTAAAGGGCTATAAGCCGATACCCAAACCCCAGTGCAAGCGCTATAGTAAGTGCCCTGACAATCTGTCATTCTGTGCAAAGGAGGAAGTCAATCATGAGAAAAATGCTCGGTGTATCACTCACTTTCCTGATGATGTTTACATCTCATGCCGCAATTCCTGGTGAAGGCCATAGCGCGATAAAAACCATGGCATCAATTTTAGCGGGCATTAACCACCACCCCAGTAGCACTGAGAAAGAACAGTTAAAAGTAATTGTTAACGACAACCAAGCCTCAACGCATACACGCACACTGGCACAGGCGATGATCAATATTGACCATAAAGTAAACCGCGCAGATAAAGCGAAACTTCAAAAAATTGCAGGGGATGCCACAGCCTCAGATCATGAGCGCGAACTTGCAAACATCCTGATAAATCTTAGCCATAAGGCAAGTGCTGACGATAAACATAAACTGCATGGCATGCATTAACTCGCTCAGTTGGCTTAACATTAACCCAGTCAATCACTGACCCACCATAATGACAGGCTCCGAGTGCCTACCTGACACTCGGAGCCTGCTCTGCACATTTCACTCTAAATCTAGGGAACCTCTGATTAATTCATGAACTTGTGTCTTGCGTCTAAAATATCCAGCTTCTGCATTCCGAACCTTCGCAATAACCCGCTATTACGTGCGATTCGCGCCTTGAATCTGAATATTTTAGATCACAACCCACTTCGCCCAGAATTAACCAGAGGTTCCCAAGGCTTGGTATTGTTTATGTCTGTCAGAAATGGGCTAGACCACAAATAACACTTCCGCCGCCCTTCAATCAGTAAAGTCCCTCAAACTAGGTGCTATTGCTGGTAACACAGCATTACCGATATGAGAAATACTGGATTTTTACGCCCACACTGGCTAGTCTTAGCGGTTCTGTTGGGCAATAGTTAATTCATCTTACTTATACCAAAGAATTAAAGAGGAAGATTAATGGAAACCAAGTGTATGAAATTGTTGAAGGGTATGGCGATTGGGGGCATCGCCATACTTACCGCAGCGTGTTCGGACTCAGATGATGATCACGACTCAAAAGCTGCGGATCACGGTAAGGCGGCTCATGCCGAAAAAGCCAACCATGCATCATCGAATATGCATGCTACGCACTGGAGCTATGCAGGAGATGGCGCACCACACGCTTGGAGCGTGATCAAAGAAGAGTATGCGACCTGTGGCGAGGGCAAGCAGCAGTCACCTATTGATATCTCAACCGTGACCATTAGCGATGTTTCTGACATTGAATTCAAATATAAATCATCGCCGTTAGAACTAACCAATAATGGGCATACGGTGCAGGTCAATTACCACACGGGCAGCTACATCACCGTGAGTGGTAAACGCTATGACTTGGTACAGCTCCATTTTCACTCACCTTCAGAGCACACCATCGGCGGCAAAGGCTACGACATGGTGGCGCACCTCGTTCACAAAGCAGCCGATGGGCAATTGGGTGTGATCGGTGTGCTGTTTAAAGTTGGTAAAGGTAAAAATAAAGTGATCGACAAGCTTTGGAGCAACTTGCCAACAGAGAGCGGCCAAACCAACACGGTTAAAAATAGCCGCATCAATGCGATGGATCTCTTACCGGCAGACCGCGCCTACTTCAGCTACTCGGGCTCTTTAACCACGCCACCGTGCTCAGAAGGGGTAAACTGGATGGTGATGGCAACACCTGTTGAAATCTCAGCAAAGCAAGTTAAACGGTACACCGACCTATTCCCAGCAAGCACTCGCCCTGTGCAGCCACTTAATGGCCGTGTCGTGCGGGTAAGTAACTAGCCGCTGCGCTAACGATTAAAGGCGGGGGCGTGAAAACACCCCGCCTTTTTTGACACCTTCAAACCACTCATCAACCCTTGCGGTTATCTTCAAACAATAGACGTTCAAGTTCTTCAGCACTCACTGGGCGGCTAAAAAAGTAACCTAAAATCTCATCGCACT
>JALSHQ010000122.1 GCA_026982145.1 Gammaproteobacteria bacterium
CAACAGCACTGCCATCTGTCGCATCCACGTCAGTATTACCTGAGGTGCCATAAGCAACAGCAGAAATATTAACCACTCCACCGGAACTAGATGCAGTGATATTGGTAGTAGGCGGCGTTGCTGTTGAGTTAGTGGTAATATCCCCTGCAATCGCAGCCGCCAACGTGGTAGTCGTCGCCTGGATCAGATCAATATTATTGCCACTACTGTCTCCGACCGTAAAAGTATAGGTTTGCCCCCCCACCTGCAAGGTGTCGCCCTCAGCAATGCCGGCGCCCGCATTATTAGTCGCCACACCAAAGCCACCGCCACCGCCATCGGCAATAACATAATCAGCAGCCGTTTCGACGCCCAGTACATTGGAGGTAACAGTAAGAGCACCACTGGTAAATGAAGAAGATGCATCAATATCCAAGTCACCATTGAGTCTAGCTGCGTTAATCGCCAGTAACACTTGTGTTTCCAAGGTTGCTTGGTTAGTGTAATTACCACCTACAGTATAATTATTCCCCGATCCACCCGTGGATCCACTAGACTGAAAGGTAAAAGTCGCGCTGCCCACCGAAAATGTTTCACCATTGGCAACATTTGCAAAGGTCAATGTTGAGGTACTGTCACCAAAGCCACCATTCACAGTAATATCATTAGTCGCAAGATTGGTAAGCGATGTGGTCGAAAGGTTCATCCCTGTCGCATTCTCAGCGCGTGTGGCGCCTGCTGCACCATTATTGGTGGTCAGAGAGATCGTGCGGCCGGTATCAGAAGCCAGTGAAATCGCACCCGTATTGGCATTAGCTGTCGCTGTCACCCCTGTGGTGTTGGATACTGCATTGATCTGCGTTGCAATCGCAGCACCCTGCGCTGCCACATCATTATTCAGGGCAGTACCGCCAATCGCTGTTCCATTAATCACCAGATCACCGGTGGTAAGCGCCACACCGGCCGTCGGTGCGCCTGCGGGTTCAAAGCTCGTGCTGGCAGTCGCTGTAACGGCAGTCTGGCTGGTCACCGAATTGATTGCCTGTGCGATATCCTCCGCCGAACCTGTTGCAGACGACCCTACATCGACACCATTGATCGTCAGGTCACCGGCTGCAAGTGCAGCGCCTGAAACCGACTGCTGGGTATTATTAAAAGAGTAAGCCCCTAGCGCATCGGTAGACGCATTACCAATCGTGACTGAAATGGTCTGATTAGCATTAGCGCCCACCTGAAACTGTGCTGATGAGAACGACCCATCGAGTACCGCTTGACCATTGAACTGGGTTTGGGTTGAGATTCGTGTCATCTCTGCAATCAGCTGCTGCGCTTCGTTATTCAGCGCCTGACGATCTGAAGAAGAGTTGGTCGCATTGGCTGATTGAATCGCCAACTCACGCACTCGTTGTAGAATGTTGCCATACTCGCCTAGCGCACCTTCTGCGGTTTGTGCCAGCGAGATCGCATCATTGGCGTTACGTGCAGCCTGATTTAGACCACGGATCTGGGTGGTAAAACGCTCGGCAATCGCCAAGCCAGCAGCATCATCTTTCGCACTATTAATACGTAGACCCGATGAAAGCCGCTGTAGTGAGACACCTAATTGAGATTGACTTGTGTTGAGGTTACGCTGAGAATTTAACGAGGCAACGTTAGTGTTAATAATTAATGCCATTTCACATCTCCTTAATCGCTCCAGTGTGCTTTTATGACGATACGGCTCACGCTGCTAAGCAGGTGGTGCGCCTTTCATCAATTCGGCACCGGAACATAAGGTTCATCTTTAGCGGATATACTTATCAAAAAAAGTATTTACCGCTCCCAGCAAGGTTATCGGAAAACCAGAGAAAATCTTTAACGCTCAGCCGGCCCCCATTCAAGCCCCCATTTCTCTTTGAAATAGCAAACAACTTGACAAGGCCCTAGAAGCAACCTATACAGCACTGCTTTCAACATGGAATAATAGCGTTGAAACCCAACCCACAAACAAAGAGTAGCGCTCATTATTGAGCGCATTCATAGCCGCCTATAACGCCTGAAGGGCTCTAAACTTTATGTATTGTATCTCTAATGCAGGCAATATCGGGCTAAAACACTATCAGGAAAGATCGCGTGGCAAATAAAAAGCGTCGCAAGAAAAAGTCACCCCGCCTCTCTAGCAGCTCCATTCGCCCAGAAATTGCCAACCAGCTTGAACAAGCCATTGGTCACCACCAGCAGCACAACCTTAGCAAGGCTGAAAATATCTATCGAGCCATTCTCATGCGCGAACCCACTCATGCAGATGCACTCCATTTATTAGGGCTGACATATGCACAACGTGAGCGTCACGCCGAAGCGATTGATTTATATACCCAAGCACTTTCACTCGCGCCTGATTTTCATCACGCCTATAACAACCGAGGTATTTCGCTCAATATCATTGGTGAATTTTCACTCGCCATCGATAGTTTCAAGAAGTCTTTGGAAATCGAACCCAACGATCCAGACACACATAACAATCTTGGGAATGTGCTGAGTAAGATTAACAGACGAAAAGAGGCCATCAAACACTATAAAAAGTCGATCCAGATCAATCCAAAGCATATCGATGCCCATTGCAACCTAGGCAATGCTCACAATAAATTATCTAATTTCGATGCGGCTCTCGAAAGCTACAATCAAGCTTTGGCACTCAACCCAAAACATACCCATGCATTTAATGGCCGCGCACTCATGCTACGAACCCTTTGTGACTGGAGTAACTTCGAAACCATCGAGGCCGCAATGGTCAATCAGGTTCAGCAGCCTTCAAATAAACTACTACCATTCCACTTATTACCATGGACTGATGACCCTAAACTTCAACACCAATGTGCGATCAATTACGCTAACAACATTATCCCGCCAGACTTTCCTAAAATCACGCTCAAGCCTTCTAAACAAAACGAACGTATTCGTATCGGCTATATATCAGCTGATTTTTGTGACCATGTTATTTCCCATATCATTGCAGAATTGTTTGAGCAACATGACCGGGACAAATTCGAAATTTTTGGATTTCCACTCGGAAGAAATGACAATAGCCCGATACGAAAACGGTTAGAAATTTCTTTTGAACATTTCATTGAAGTGGGCCACTTATCCGACCGTCAAGCCGCCCATTTGATCGCCGAGCAAGAGATTCACATTTTGGTCGATCTCACCGGCTACAGCATGGGTGCCAGAACCCGTATTTTAGCCATGCGCCCCGCCCCCATTCAGATCAGCTACCTTGGTTATGTCGGCACAATGGGTGCCGACTTCATCGATTATATTCTCGTCGATGAAACCTGCGTACCCGGTACATTTCAGCCATTTTTCACAGAAAAACTCATTCATCTCCCTTGCTACATGGTTAACGACAGCCAGCGTAAAATTTCAACTGTGACGCCAGCACGCACTTCCGTGGGGCTGCCAGAAGAGGCTTTCGTATTCTGTTGCTTTAATAATAGCTACAAAATCACCCCTCAAATTTTTGATGCTTGGATGCGTTGCCTGACCGCTGTTCCCAATAGCATTTTATGGTTACTAAGCTCAACCGACAGTATGCAGAATAATTTACGGAAAGAAGCGATAGCAAGGGGGGTAGCCGCTGAGCGCCTTATCTTTGCACCCAGAGTTGAAGCTTCACAACACCTTGCACGTCAGCGCCTTGCCGATCTTTTCCTCGACACCTTACCCGTCAATGCAGGTGCAACCGCCAGCGATGCACTGTGGGTAGGGCTTCCTGTGCTTACCTGCATGGGCAACTGTTTTAGTGCCAGAATGTGTGGCAGCCTGCTGCATGCTGTGGGGCTATCTGAACTTGCAGTAGAGACGCTAGAAGAATATGAGACACTCGCCATTAGGCTCGCATCAGAGCCAGCGTTACTGCGTAATTTTCGTGACAGGCTAAAAGCGAATCGTGATTCAGCGCTTCTGTTTGATAGCCATAAATTCTGCCGTAATCTGGAGCAACTATTTTCCAGTTTGAAGGGAGGGCTAGATGCTAAAATAACAGCAAGTGGGAAGATAGCAGAACCTCTCATAGCGCCTCACAAAACCACTGAAAACAAGCGTACTCATATGAATATTGATAATCTTTTTAAAAAGGCCACCACTCTTCATCATAAGCAGAGCCTGAAAAAGGCGGAAAAAATATATCAGAAGATACTATCAAAAGATGCGACTCATGCTGGCGCACTTCATTATATGGGGGTACTTTACGCCGAACAGG
>JALSHQ010000123.1 GCA_026982145.1 Gammaproteobacteria bacterium
AATCTCCGGCGTCATCTCCACATGTGGCAGTTCAACGCTATATTCCGCATCAGCAGAGCGCTCTGCAACAACGGGCACCGCATCCTGCGCTACTGTCTGCGGAGTGACCTGCACCGGCGTGGTCGTACAGCCCACCAAAACCAGCGACAAGCCTGCCGAGCCTATGGCACCACACAGCCCTCTAATCGATAGATTCATTCCTTACTGCCCCGCTTAAATAGATTTCCGCCTACAATCATACAATTTACATACCAATACCAACAATTAATGGGGACAACTGCCCTAATTTTCCATAAAATCGGTCAACTTTAATAGCGTAACAGGTTAGTATTACTTCCCCATCACATCACTTGGTGGTTTAATTATTTTTATTGTGGCGAAAGTTAGGTAAACATGGCACTCCTTGCCGTCGGACTCAATCATAAAACAGCACCGGTTCAGATTCGTGAACGAGTGGCGTTCGCCCCTGACCAGCTGCCTGAAATACTCCGCAACCTGGCCGCTCAGGCAAATATCAGCGAAGCGGCGATTCTCTCGACATGTAACCGTACTGAGATGCTCTGCTGCGTCGACAATGCCGATAGTGAAATTATCATCGAGTGGCTACGCCACCACCGCGCCTTTGATGCCAACGAGCTCAATCCTTATATGTATGCTCATCCGGATCAGATGGCAGTGCGCCACATGCTGCGGGTCGCCAGCGGCCTCGACTCGCTGGTGCTCGGTGAACCACAGATTCTGGGGCAACTCAAGAGCGCCTACTCCACCGCCAAAGAGGCCGGTACCGTTGGCACCCAACTCAGCAAACTGTTTGAATACACCTTTTCGGTCGCCAAACAGGTGCGCACCGATACTGCGATTGGCGCAAGCCCGGTCTCCGTTGCATTCTCGGCCGTCAGCCTCTCAAAACAGATTTTTAGCGACCTCAGCGAACATACCGCACTGCTGATCGGTGCGGGCGAGACGATCGAGCTGGCCGCGCGCCACCTCAAAGAGAGTGGCATCAAAAGGCTTATCATCGCCAATCGCACCCTCGCAAAAGCCGAGCGGCTAGTGAAAGAGCTGGAGGGCTTTGCGATTACACTGAGCGAAATCCCGGCACACCTCGCCGAGGCCGATATTGTTATTTCATCCACCGCCAGCCCGCTGCCAATTCTTGGTAAAGGCGCCGTGGAGCGGGCGATCAAGATCCGCAAACACCAACCAATTTTGATGGTCGATATTGCAGTACCACGTGACATTGAAGAGGAGGTGGGCGAGCTGGATGACATCTACCTCTACACCGTTGATGACCTGCAAGAGATCATCGATGAGGGGCTGCGCTCTCGGCAAGAGGCAGCGCTTCAGGCCGAAGATATTATCGACACCCAGGTCACTCATTTTATGGGCTGGCTGCGCTCGCTCGATGCCGTCTCCACCATTCGCTGTTACCGCAGTAAAATTGATCTGATACGCGAAGCTGAACTCGAAAAAGCTAAACGGATGCTGGCGCAAGGCAACGACCCTGAAAAGGTGCTCGCGCTGCTGGCTCGCGGGCTGACCAACAAAATCATCCACACCCCAAGCGCACAGATGAAGCAAGCTGGGTTCGATGGCCGCCCCGACCTGCTGGATGCCGCGCGCGAGCTGCTCGACCTCGACACCCCTGAAAATTAGGCCCATTAGAATTAGATGAAAGAGTCAATCGTTTTTAAACTGGAGTCCATTTCCGAACGGCTGCAAGAGCTTGATGCACTGCTGGCCGCCCCCGACACCATCAATAATCAAAATAAGTTTCGTGAACTGTCGGTGGAATATTCGCAGATCACCCCGGTCGTCAACTGCTTCCGGCAATATCAATCCATCATTGAGGATATCGAGGCTGCTACTGAGATGTTGCAGGAAGAAGATGCCGAGATGCGCGCCATGGCTGAAGATGAAATTAAAGCCGCGCAGACTCAGCAAGTCGAAATTGAAAAAGAGATTCAAACCTTACTACTGCCGGTCGATCCGCACGATGGTGCCAACGTTTTCCTCGAAATTCGCGCTGGAACAGGCGGCGATGAAGCGGCTATTTTTGCGGGCGATCTGTTTCGCATGTATTCACAATATGCTGAGATGCGGCGTTGGGAAATCGAAATCATTAGCAGCAGCGCGGGTGAGCATGGCGGCTACCGCGAAGTGATCTCGCGCATTAGCGGTAAAGGGGTCTACTCCAAGCTCAAATTTGAGTCGGGCGCACACCGTGTGCAGCGCGTACCTGCAACAGAATCACAAGGGCGCATTCACACCTCAGCCTGCACGGTTGCCGTCATGCCCGAGCCAGATGAGATTGAACTCACTGAGATCAAATCAAGCGATCTTAAAGTGGACACCTTCCGCGCCTCCGGTGCGGGCGGGCAGCATGTGAACAAAACCGATTCGGCGATTCGCATTACCCACCTTCCCTCCGGCATCATCATTGAATGTCAGGATCAGCGCTCGCAGCACAAAAACCGGGCGCAAGCGATGTCGCTACTGCAAGCAAAGCTTCTCGCGGGCGCACAAGAAAAACAGACCGCAGAAACGGCCGAAGCACGTAAGTCACTGGTCGGCAGTGGTGACCGCTCGGAGCGCATCCGCACCTACAACTTCCCACAAGGGCGGATGACTGATCACCGCATTAACCTGACACTCTATAAGCTCGATGAGATTATGGCCGGGAATTTAGAGCAGGTCATCAACCCGCTGGTGAATGAGTATCAGGCAGAGCAACTTGCCGCGCTGTCGGAGTAGTGCGGGCGGCAACAGCGCGCTGATAAGCTCGGCACCATGACCTCTATTCGCAACGCACTCAACCACGGAACAGCCTCGCTTGGCACTCACCATGAAGGGGTGATTTTTGAGAGCGAGCTACTGCTCGCACATGTTTTAGAAAAATCGCGCACCTATCTGCACACATGGCCGGAGCGTGCTTTAACTCATGCCCAGCACGCTGCATTCAATCAGCTGATTGAGCGGCGCGTGAAAGGGGAGCCTTGCGCCTACATTATCGGTGAACGTGAATTTTGGTCGCTCACCCTTGAGGTCACACCCGATACGTTGATCCCCCGGCCAGAGACTGAACGGTTAGTTGAGCTTGCACTTGAGCGTATTCCATTAACTGAGCCGATCAACATCGCAGACCTTGGCACTGGCAGCGGCGCCATTGCGCTTGCACTTGCATGCGAGCGACCCCATTGCCATATCATCGCAACCGATTTTTCTGCAGATGCTTTAACAGTGGCGGAACGCAATCGCAAAAAATACGCTTTGGAGAATGTCAGCTTTCGGCAAGGTGACTGGCTCACGCCACTCAACGAACTCACCTTTCAACTCATCGCTGCCAACCCGCCTTACATTCGTGAAGATGACTCACACCTTAACCAAGGTGACCTGCCCTTTGAGCCGCGCAGCGCACTGGTTGCAGCTGATCACGGATTAGATGATATCCGCTGCATCATTGCCAATAGCCGAGAACGGCTCGCAGCCAATGGCTGGTTATTGATTGAACATGGTTATGACCAAGCAGACGACGTGACTCAACTCTTCACCCAACACGGGTACCATAACATTACTGCTCACCACGACCTCAGCCGCCAGCCACGCGTTGTCTGCGGCCAGCATCTTTAAAGAACAGGTAACAACATCATGTCCAGCCACCCCGCCGAGCAGATTAAACTTCCACGCGCACTCATCAACCAGCTCATGCGACACGCGCAGAATGGGGATGGAAAAGAGGTCTGTGGTTTTGTAGCCAGCCTGAACGGTGAGGCGGTTAAAACATACCCGATAGGTAACATCGCAACACTCGCTGAAAAACGCTTTGAGATGGAGCCAAAAGCTCAGATCAATGCACTAAAAAACATGCGTGAACAGGGTTTGGCTCTCTTTGCGATCTATCATTCCCACCCAACATCGCCCGCGGCACCTTCACAAATTGATATCGATGAGTTTAGTTACCCCGAGGCATTGAGCATGATCATCTCACTAGATACACAAGGGGTGCTGGAGCTGCGAGCCTTCCGCATTACGGGTGCAGAGACAGTTGAAGTAGCCATCGAAATCAAATGAGCTTTACGAAGGTTTCTCAGGCAGCAATTTTTTCTCCGACGCAGGCTTCTTCAGATAACCTGAAAACTCTTTCGCCACCAATTTAATCGGAATCGCAA
>JALSHQ010000124.1 GCA_026982145.1 Gammaproteobacteria bacterium
CCCCGGCACCCGCGATGAGGATATGTTGCAGCTGGCACTATGGCTTAAGAAAAATAGTTTCAGGCTAGATCAGGTGCAGGCCTTTCTGCCCACTCCGCTGGCGATCGCCTCGGCGATGTATCATTCTGAAAAGAACCCACTCAAAAAGGTCGATTACAAATCAGAGCAGGTCAATACTGCGAAGGGTGAGAAGAGACGCCGCTTGCATAAGGCCTTCCTGCGCTACCACGATGCAGAGAACTGGCCGCTGCTGCGCGAAGCGCTGAAGAAGATGGGGCGCAGTGATCTAATCGGTAACGGTAAACAGCACCTAGTGCCCAGCTGGCAGCCTGAGGGCACCGGCAATAAACGGGGCGCCAGAAATATAAAGTCGGGACCAAAAACCGTATCTGGGGCGACTAAAAAACAGATAAGAAAACCGCTACGCAATCGAAGCGGCGCGCCGAAACCGGCACGACCAGGCAGCCGCCGACGGTAAGGCTATTTCGGTGGGGGGTAGTCCGTGGTGGTGGTGCGCACACGGGGCAGCGCTTCATCGACCGTCTTGAGGCGCAGCAATATCACCACTGGGATAATCAGCATCACCGCGACAAAGAGTTTTAGATAGAACCCCTGAATCAGATAGATAGAGAAAACACCCACAGTACCAATCATAAACAGCGCCAGCGTGCGGGCGCGACGCGGGATCGCCCGATTCTTCTCCCAGTGGTAGATCATCGGGCCAAAGAGCCTGCTATCGAGCAGCCAACTGTGCAACGCAGGGCATGACTTTGCAAAACAGGCAGCGGCCATCAGAATAAAAACCGTTGTGGGCAGACCGGGCACGACCACTCCAATGCCGCCTAGGGCAACAAAAAAAAGCCCTGCAATAATCAATAAATAGCGCTGCATGTTGTCCCTTCCCACCTCTTGTGCCTTGATGGCACTCTTCCACCCTATCGGCGTGCCGGGCGGACAACTAAAGCATAACCTATATTTTATGTAATGTTTTTAATCGGGGTATTATTTTCTCTGAAACAACCCTGAAATCTCCTCCGACACAAATGGCCGCCCGCGTTCATTGATCGAAGTACCGGTAATGACGGCCTTCAGCACTAAGCGGCCGTCACAGCTGCGGTAGATATGCTGCAGGAACTCAAAACGCAGCGTTGTGCTTTGGCGTGCGTTCAAGCCAACCCAAAAACCATCACCACTGCGCAGCGGGGTTTTATAGTCAAGCTCGGCACGCGTCACCACTAGGTTGATACTGTTTTTTGCTAATGCCGCAAAATCGACCCCCGAAGCGAGCAGGTATTCATGCCGAGCGTGCTCCAGATAATTAAGGTAGACTCCATTATTAACGATACCCTGAATATCACACTCGTAGTCCCGCACCTTGAAATCGAGCCGAAATGCATAATCCATCCGTTTTCCCCGCGGTTAAGTCACAAAAAAATATAGTCGATAAAAAACAACAGGTTACATCTCGCCATCACAACAGTCAAAACGAAGCAAACCGCAGCGCCTCATAATATCCACTAATATTGGTGAAAACCCTCTGTTTTTACAAAGTTTTCAGGTAAAATGCGCCCTTTTCAAATGCTGGCCGCCCGAGCAATTCGCGGCCAGCGGCCACTGGCATCTAAGAGATCATCATCCGCGAAACAGCGGCTGGTCACTGTTTTGCCCTTTGGGCATACTTTAGTGGCGATATTTTAGCTCGATGGCGACTGCCGGATACAAACTGTCGTCCATCTGGAACGTTTTTATTATTAACCAATACTAGAGTACACACATGACAGACCTATCGCTTTACAGAAACATCGGTATCTTCGCTCACGTTGATGCGGGTAAGACCACCACCACTGAACGTATTCTCAAACTCACCGGCAAGATCCATAAGCTGGGCGAAGTGCATGATGGCGCAGCCACCACGGATTTCATGGAACAAGAGCAAGAGCGTGGCATTACAATTCAGTCGGCAGCGACCACCTGTTTCTGGAACGACCACCGTTTTAACATTATCGATACCCCAGGTCATGTTGACTTCACCATCGAAGTTTATCGCTCACTGAAGGTGCTCGATGGTGGTGTCGGCGTATTCTGCGGCTCTGGCGGTGTAGAGCCTCAGTCTGAAACCAACTGGCGTTATGCGAATGAGTCTGAAGTTGCTCGCATCATCTACGTCAACAAAATGGACCGTATGGGTGCAGATTTCTACCGCGTGGTGGATCAGGTCAAAAAAGTACTCGGGGCTAATGCGCTGATCATGACATTACCGATCGGCATCGAAGATGATTTTGTCGGCATCATCGACCTGTTGGAGATGAAGGCGTGGATCTGGGATGAGACGGGCGATCCGCTGAACTACGAAATTGTTGATATCCCGGCCGAGTATCAAGAAAAAGCGGAAGAGTATCGTGAAATGATGGTCGAAACCGCGCTGGATCAAGACGATAACCTGATGGAGAAATACCTCGACGGCGAGCAGCCTTCTATTGCAGACCTTAAACGCTGCATTCGTAAGGGCACCATTAACCTTGATTTTTTCCCGACATTCTGTGGTTCTGCCTTCAAAAACAAGGGTGTTCAGCCTATGCTTAACGGCGTAGTTGATTACCTGCCTAGCCCAACTGAAGTTAAGCCTCAGCCTGAAGTTGATATGGAAGGCACTGCGACGGGTGAATTCGCGATTGTTGATGTCGACAAACCTTTTCGCGCGCTGGCATTCAAAATCATGGATGACCGTTTTGGTGCGCTGACCTTTATTCGTATTTACTCAGGCAGGTTGAACAAAGGTGACACCGTCCTAAATACCTTTACCGGCAAGACCGAGCGTATCGGCCGCCTAGTAGAGATGCATGCCGATGACCGTATCGAGCTAAACAGCGCACAGGCGGGTGACATTATTGCCATCGTCGGCATGAAGAATGTTCAAACGGGCCATACACTATGTGATCCTAAAAATCCGGCAACACTTGAGCCGATGGTCTTCCCTGACCCCGTGATCTCAATCGCGGTCGCGCCGAAAGACAAAGGCGGCTCTGAGAAGATGGGCATCGCCATCGGCAAGATGGTTCAGGAAGATCCCTCATTCCGTGTTGAAACCGACGAAGATTCTGGCGAGACCATCCTTAAAGGAATGGGTGAGCTTCATCTTGATATTAAAGTCGACATTCTTAAGCGTACTCACGGCATCGATTTGGAAGTGGGCAAACCACAGGTTGCGTATCGTGAAACCATCACGCAGACCACCGAAGATTCATACACCCATAAGAAACAGTCGGGTGGTTCCGGTCAGTTCGCGAAGATCGACTACATCATCGCCCCGGGCGAGCCAGGCAGTGACTATGAGTTCGAATCTAAAGTGACCGGTGGTAACGTGCCACGTGAATACTGGCCAGCGGTTGAAAAAGGCTTCAAACTCAGCATGGAGAAGGGGGTGCTGGCTGGCTACCCACTATTAGACATCAAGATCACGCTGATAGACGGTGGTTTCCACGCAGTCGATTCATCTGCGGTTGCATTTGAGATTGCAGCGAAAGCGGCTTATCGTCAAACCATCCCTAAAGCGGGGCCTCAGATCATTGAGCCCATCATGAAAGTTGACGTGTTCACACCAGACGATCATGTGGGTGATGTGATCGGCGACCTTAACCGCCGTCGTGGCATGATCAAATCTCAAGAAGCGGGCATCACCGGCGTACGTATTAAAGCCGACTGCCCTCTGAGTGAAATGTTTGGCTACATTGGTGATCTACGCACCATGACCTCGGGTCGCGGCCAGTTCTCAATGGAGTTCTCACATTACCTGCCATGCCCGAAGAATGTTGCGGAAGAGGTGATCAAAGAAGCTCAGGAACGCAACGCGAAGAACTAGTGCGAGCACCGCCATGCGGGGGATTTCCATTGAAATCCCCCGCGCAAAAAAGGCCGCTGATCAATAGATCAGCGGCCTTTTTATTTTAGCGGAAGCGCTACTTAAGGAACCTCTGATTTATTCTGAGCGAAGTGGGTTGTGATCTAAAATGTTTAGATTCAAGGCGCGAATCGCACGTAATAGCGGGCTATTGCGAAGATTTGCAACGCAGAAGATGGATATTTTAGGCGCAAGACACGAGTTCATGAATAAATCAGAGGTTCCTTAAATTACTTCACCACAGTCAGGTGAG
>JALSHQ010000125.1 GCA_026982145.1 Gammaproteobacteria bacterium
AGCCCAAGGCGCTCAACACGGCGTTGTGAACATTTCGCTGGACGGCGAAACCATGGTTGAACGCCCATTGATTGCGCTGCAAGCCGTCGAAGAGGGAAGTATGTTCCAGCGGCTGAGCGATGAATTCTCACTCCTTTTTGAGTAGCCTCTGATGGCGGCTATCTGCTACTTAAATGGCACCTTCATGCCTGTCGATGAGGCGCGCATCTCACCGCTTGATCGCGGCTTTATTTTCGGTGATGGCATTTATGAAGTGATCCCGGCCTATGGCGGAAAACTGTTTCGCCTTGATGAACACCTGCAACGGCTCGCGGATAATCTAGCGGCAGTGAAAATCAGACAGCCACTCACAACCGAGCGCTGGCAGCAGGTATTAAACGAGATCGTGATGCGTAACCAGCCGGTTCATGGCGATGAGCAGTCGATCTACCTGCAAGTCACTCGCGGTGTGGCGGCGCGTGACCACGGCTTTCCTGAGCAGAGTATTACACCGACGCTATTTGTGATGAGCACACCGTTAACTGCACTGCCTGAGGTGACTGCAAAAGAGGGCGTTGCGGCAATCACGTGCGAAGATATTCGCTGGAAACAGTGCCACATCAAAAGCATCTCGCTGCTGGGTAATATTTTACTGCGCCAACAGGCCTATGATGAAAATGCTGTTGAGGCGATTTTAATTCGCGAGGGTGAAGTCACCGAAGGGGCTGCAAGCAATCTCTTTGCGGTCATTGATGGCCGCTTAGTGACCCCCCCTAAAGGACCACTGCTGCTACCGGGTATCACCCGTGATCTGATACTTGAGCTGGCACAGCAGCACGCTATTCCTGCATGTGAAGCACTTATCACCCCCAGCCAACTACGCGATGCCAAAGAGATCTGGCTCACCAGCTCTACCAAGGAAATTCTGCCGGTCACAACCCTTGACGGCCATGCAGTGGGGGACGGCAAGCCAGGTAAAATTTGGCACCAGATGAATCAACACTATCAAGCCTATAAACAACAGCTGCGAGTGACGCCATGAGTGATGAGCACAAAACCCTACTGGAATTTCCGTGCGAGTTTCCAATCAAAGCGATCGGCAAACAGCGCGATGATCTCGATGCGATTGTCTTTAGCCTCGTGCTCAAACATGTGCCCGATTTAAGCGAAGGTGCGGTACGCTCCCGCCCTAGCAGCAAGGGTAACTACTGCTCAATCACCGTGACATTTACCGCCATCAGTCAGGCGCAGATCGAGGCGATTTATCGTGACTTCCACGACTGTGAACAGATCACGATGACACTCTGATTTTCTCGTGCCTGCGCTCAACATCCGCCAACTAGGCTCCCAACCTTATGAAACCACTTGGCACGCCATGCAGGCCTTTACTGAAGCGCGCCATGCGGCCAGTGTAGATGAATTCTGGTGCGTTGAGCATCCGCCTGTTTTTACTTTGGGGCGGGCGGGGAGGCGCGAACATATTCATAATGTGGGTGAAGTGCCTGTAATCCACGTCGATCGCGGTGGGCAGGTCACCTATCATGGCCCCGGGCAAGTGGTGATCTACCTGCTGGTCGATCTACGTCGCCGCCACTGGGGCATTCGCCATCTCGTTTCACTCATCGAAAACAGTATTATCACAACGCTTGCGATGCACCAGATTGAAGCGACCACCCAAACAGGCGCGCCCGGTGTCTATGTTAACGGTGATAAAATTGCTGCTCTCGGGCTGCGTGTACGCAAAGGGTGCACCTTTCACGGCTTAAGCCTGAATGTCTCGATGGATCTTAAGCCATTTTCAAACATTGACCCCTGCGGTTATCCGGGGCTGAACGTCACGCAGACCCGCAGCTTATCTAACCTAAGTGATCCCTTACTCGCAGGGCGGGATCTGCTCGGCCGTCTGACACATTGGCTTGAATACGATACAATTGAAACCTTTCAAACACTGCCCTGATTCATCCTCTTAATTAAACGGGGTTAAATCACTGCGCCGTATTACAGAGACAGATTCACCATCATGAGCGACCAAAAGATACCGACACCAAAACGCAATCCGCTAAAAGGTGAATCCAAGGTTTCGCGCATTCCAATCAAGATCGAACCCACGATTAATCCGCTTCGCAAACCGAAATGGATTCGTGCAACTGCAGGCAGCGCCCCGCGGGTATCAGAACTTAAGGCGATCCTTAAAGCAAATAAATTACACACCGTTTGTGAAGAAGCGGCCTGCCCCAACCTAGGTGAATGTTTTAGCCACGGCACTGCCACCTTTATGATCATGGGTGACATCTGCACCCGGCGCTGCCCCTTCTGCGATGTCGCACACGGCAAACCAAAACCGCTCGATGAAGCTGAGCCACTCAACCTCGCACTCACCATTAAGGCGATGGCGCTGAGTTATGTCGTAATCACCTCGGTGGATCGTGATGATCTGCGCGACGGCGGCGCCGCCCATTTTGTCGCCTGCATTAAAGCCGTGCGCGAGCACGCCCCCGATACTCGAATCGAAATATTGGTACCCGACTTCCGTGGGCGCATGGAACGCGCGCTAGAGATCATGGCGCAAGCACCCCCCGATGTCTTCAACCACAACCTCGAAACTGTGCCCCGCCTCTACAAACAGGCACGCCCCGGTGCCGACTACCTCTGGTCACTTGACCTACTGCAAAAGTTTAAACAGCAACACCCTGATGTGCTCACAAAATCAGGATTAATGCTCGGCCTCGGCGAGACCATCGAAGAGATCCACCAAGTGATGCACGACTTGCGTGCACACGACTGCAACATGTTAACCCTCGGCCAATACTTACAACCCAGCAAGTTTCACCTTCCTGTTACGCGATACATTGAGCCAAGTGAGTTTGATGACCTCGCGCTTGAGGCCAAAGAGATGTGCTTCGATAATGTCGCCAGCGGACCAATGGTACGCTCTTCATACCATGCGGATCTACAAGCAGCGGGAAAAGCAATCCGCTAGCCTTCTTTGTTAGCTAAGTACGCGCTTAGTAAGACAGGAAAGGCTCGCTAATTATCACATTAACAAAGTGGTTTTTTAATCGCTCAGTTTCATTCATAATCCAGCATATATCGCCCAAGCACAGCCTTGGTTTTCCATGGAGGATTTGATCATGCTTAACGCTTTCACCGCTCTGCCCTATAAGAAGTTTGTCTCGGGCACAACGCTGCGGCGCCCCACATTAGAGCAAGCGATCAACGTTACACTTAACGACCCTGCGCCACTGGTCATGACAGATTTTGAACATGTCATCCCCATTACCGAGCTGCCCACATTAACACTGCCTGAAGCCAATGACAGAATGATCACTTATGGTGTTCGGCTGCTGTTTGTCACAAAAAATGATGACACCATCCTCGGTATCATCACCGCTAACGATATACTCGGCGAACGCCCGATCAAACACATTCAAAAGTATGGTGGCTGTTTTAATGAAATCACCGTGAATGATGTGATGACAAAACGTTCACAAATTAACGCTATCGCATACAGTGACCTGCTCAACGCCTCCGTCGGGCAGCTCATCAAGACAATGAAAATGTTTGACCGGCAACATGCACTCGTGGTGGAAGGTGAAACGCACGCAGTCGTCAGGGGGCTACTATCTGCAACACGCATTAGCCAGCAGTTGGGCATCAAACTAGAGCCTTCAAACCGCGCACGTACTTTTCAGGAGCTTGAGTCGGCGCTCATGTCTGCGGCATAAGCTGCTGTCAGCGGGCACCATCGCCCAAAGAAAGCACCATTATCCAACCCGCGCTAAGGGCTCGTCAGGTGATGGCGAATGACAACGATAGAACAGCTTGCGCCCTATTTAAATCTACTTGACCCCTTATCCAGATTGCGTTTGTGAAACTGGCGCTCTTTTAACCCTATATTAATACGGCTGTCTGAAATATCGAGCACCGTCTTTACTTGAGTGCTTGGGTTAACAGCTACAATCCGCTTCCAGAGCCAGTAGTCATCTTGCTGCACCCATTCCATTTGCATATCAAACTGAAGCCTTTCGTGACCATCAAAAAATTGAATACGGTTGATGCGCATATTCTTTTTATCAACCCAGCTCACTCTGCTTGCTGGAGATTCACCCCCCCCATGGGCATGATGCCCACCA
>JALSHQ010000126.1 GCA_026982145.1 Gammaproteobacteria bacterium
GCCACATCATCGCCACTCGGGAAGTCTTTAATCGGTGGGCGGAACTTTATGTGATACCCCTGTCGGTTGGGTAGCCGTTCAAAATCAACCGGGATGATGGCGCAGTGCGTTACGCGGGCGATGCGTGCCGTTGCGGTTAAGGTGGCGGCCGGTACTCCCATAAATGGTGCGAACACAGTGCCAATGAAACCGAGGTCTTGGTCTGGGGCATACCAGCACGCTTTGTTTTTCTTGAGTGCCTTCAGCATGCCGCGCATGTCGGTATGGCGGATTAAACCGTCAAACTGTTTGCAGCGGTAGTGGTTTAATACCGAATCAAATAGAGGGTTGTGTGCCCGTTTGGCGACGGCATGAAACGGCACTTCAAAGGCCGCGAGGCGACCGCATAATAAAACTGAAGTGTAATGTGCGCCGAGCAGTAGCACGCCGTTGCCTTGTTTGAAGGCTTCAGTGACATGCTCAACCCCTTCAATATGTGTCAGCGCGCGTTGGCGGCGATCACCGCCCCACCACGCAAATCCTGCTTCAATGATGCCGATGCCGACTGAGTCAAAGGTCTCTTTGACCAGTTGCTGTTGTTGTTCATTTGAAAGCTCCGGAAAACAGAGTGCGATATTCACCTGTGCCACGTGGCGTTTCTTTTTGAGCAGGTGAAATGCCACTGTCCCCACTTTTTTACCAAGCCACAGCTGTACGGCATAAGGGAGCTGTGCCGCCAGCCACATGGCCGCGAGCCCTAGCCAAGTGAGCCAGAAGCGTGGTGCTAAGAAACGTTTAAATTGGAAATCAGAAAATGGGCTGGGCATGGTGTTGGCATCTATTTAACTGATGCTGATTTTAACATGGATAGTGTGGTGGGTGTTTTACTCGATGTTGGCTAGCGCAGGTTGCTGGGTTGAGGTGACCACAGGCGGCTGCAACCAGTTGTTGATTTGCTCAAGGTCACTGATCGATAGAATGCCGGCAGCCTCTTTCAGACGCAGCGTGTTGATGATGTAGTCATAACGCGAGCGAGCGTGGTCGCGCTGTGCGCGGAATAACTCACGGCGTGCATCGAGCACATCGACGGTGGTGCGTGTGCCGACCTCCAGCCCCGCCTCGGTCGCATCCAGTGCGCTCTGTGCAGAGATTACCGCTTGCCCTAGCGCTTTGACGCGATTGATTTCCGCCAGCACGCTGAGGTAAGCATCCCGTGCTTGGCGCAGTGCCGCGCGTCGCTGCTGCTCATAACGCTCCCGAGCCTGATCCGCAAGGCGCAGCGCCTGACGGGTGCGAGAGCTGGTTGCGCCACCTTGAAAAAGCGGCATGTTGAGGCGCAGCTCGATCGCCTGATTCTCAGATTTGTTATTGCCAAAATTACCGCCCTTGGTGTTGCTATAAGCGTGGCTGGCATTCAGCTCCAGCGTGGGAAAATGGCCGGAGCGCTGGCGCTTAATCTCTTCCTGCGTTTTCTGGTAAGCAAATTCGGCGGCGAGCAGCTGAAAGTTCTGGTTCAGTGCGGTATCGCCCCACTGGCTGATGTCAGCCGGTTGTGGGGTGATTAATGGTGTTTCGGCGGCGAGCAGTGCAGGCTGTTTGTGGTATTGGCCGGTGATCTCGGCTAGCGCCTCATATTGGCTGGCGAGCCGGTTGTCGGCAAGAATCTCGCGTGCGGTGACCAAGTCATAAGCGGCGTGCGCCTCGTGAACATCGGTGATCGCGATGAGCCCCACTTCGAAGCGCTGGCGAGTCTGCTCCAGCTGGCGCGCAGTGGCCTCTTTTTCAGCGCGAGCGAACTCAAGGTCATCGAGCGCACCGAGCGTATCGAAATAGCGCTCTGAAACGCGGATGATAAGGGCTTGCTGTGCAGCTGAAAGCAGGGCACTCGCCTCGCCAATCGTCGATTTGCTCTGACGCAGTTGAATAAAGTAGTCGTAATTAAACAGGGGTTGGCTTAATGACAACGTATAACCGCTGCTGTTAAAGCGCTGTGTACCGAGGGCGAAAAAACCGGAGCTGATCGTATCCTGCTTGTTTTTGGCCGTGTTGGCGCTCAGGTTAACGAGCGGCAGGAGCCGCGCACGGCTCTGGGATTTGCTCTCAAGCGCCGCGTAATAGGCCGCTTCAGCGCCGCGATATTGCGGGTCGTTATCGACAGCCAGCTGGTAGATGCCGAGCAGCGACGTGGCCGCTGCTGCACTGGTGCTGATGAGCGGCAGGGCGCAGGCCAAGGTAAGGGCGGCAAGGTGAGTGGCTAATGTTCTGCGCATGGCGCACATGTTAGCCGATTTGGTGCCTGCTGTGTGCTTCGATTAGAAGACAAAAGAGGGCGGTGTGGTTGCGTTGACCAAGGGGGGCAGCTCAGTTTCGAACAGCCGTTCTTGGGTGAGCTCGCCGTCGTCAGTGCGGCACAGTAGTGTGGCGTGCATCACTGGTGCCTGCCCGATGATCGCAAAGATGCGGCCGCCGCGGTTAAGCAGTGAGGCGTAGCTTTGAGGCAGGGTAGGCACTGAACCGGTGATCACAATCGCATCATAACCGTTGGGGCTATTGGTGTTGTTCCAACCTTGAGCGGCATCACCACACTCAAGGGTGACGTTTTCGATTTGGTGCGCTGCGAGCCGCTTGCCCGCTTCGCTGATGAAGTCTGGCTGGATATCAACAGATGTCACGTGGTGGCTTGCTGCTGCCAGCATGGAGGTGACATAGCCGCTGCCGGTGCCGATCTCTAGCACGTTGTCGCTTTTGGTGAGCCCCAATGCTTGCAGCATGCGTGCCTCAACAATTGGGTGCATCATCACTTGGTCGTGCGGTAGCGGAATGCCGATATCGGCATAGGCGAGTGGGCGGTAGTTTTCGGGCACGAACGCCTCGCGAGGAATGTTTTCGAGCAACTCAAGCGTGCAGGGGTCGAGCACATCCCATGGGCGTATCTGCTGCTCGATCATGTTGAAACGCGCTTTCTCTTCAAATGCCGTATTCATTACCCGTTTGCCCTCAGTATCAATTTGGTTTGGTGGCGCTTTGGTTTCCACGCACCTTATAAAAATTCACAGAACCGCAAAGACTATTCGTTTTAGGGAGGTAAGGCAAGTTGACACTGCGGTTTATAGAGGCCGATCGTGCCGCCTTCAAATATGTAACATTATGTTTTGCATGGGAATATGCAGGTTTAGCGCGATTTGTCAGCTTGCATCTAATGCGGGCATCGTTTAAATTTGCGGGTTCCCGCTGCCCCAGCCTGCCATTTCTGCTTTTAACGGAGCGAGTTAGCGAGCGGTCGGCGCTCCGTTGTATATTTAAGGAAAGATTTTATGAGTGCGACCCCTGAAACGTTTTTGAGTCAAACGGCACATCTGGAACAGGACACGGTATCGCCGTTCCCCAATTCAAAAAAGATCTATGTCGAGGGAAGTCGCAGCGATATTCGTGTGCCGATGCGTGAAATCACTGTCGGTGATACCACTATTAATGGCGGTATTGAGCCTAATGCGCCGATTCGGGTTTACGACACCTCCGGCCCTTACACTGATCCGGCGGTCTCGATCGACCCTCGTAAAGGGGTGCCCGATGTGCGCAGCGGTTGGATTGAAGCGCGCGGCGACACCGAGCTATTAAGTGGCTTGAACTCAGAATATGGCCGTCAACGTGCTGCAGACGCCTCGTTGGATCACCTCCGTTTTGACCACATCCGCACCCCGCGCCGCGCCAAACGCGGGCAGAATGTGTCGCAGATGCACTACGCGCGCAAGGGCATCATCACGCCTGAAATGGAGTATGTAGCGATTCGTGAAAATATGAAGCTGGAAGAGGCGCGCCTCGCGGGTAATATTGATGCCGCGCTACTATCACAGCAGCATCCGGGGCAGTCGTTTGGTGCCAGCATTCCTGAAACCATTACCCCTGAATTTGTACGTGACGAAATCGCCCGCGGGCGCGCGATCATCCCGGCCAACATCAACCACCCGGAGCTGGAGCCGATGATCATTGGGCGCAACTTCCTAGTGAAGATTAACGGCAACCTTGGCAACTCCGCGGTCACCTCTAATATTGAGCAAGAGGTCGACAAGATGGTGTGGGGAATTCGTTGGGGTTCCGACACGATCATGGATCTTT
>JALSHQ010000127.1 GCA_026982145.1 Gammaproteobacteria bacterium
CAGGTCAATTGCAAACGTGTACTATGAGGCATCGACAATGCTCACTGTGTCACCGACAGCAATGGCACCATTCTGGATAACTTGGCAACAGACACCGCCGCGCCAATCTTTGGTCAGCGCTTGAAACAGACCGGGATGGGCTTCTTGCATGCGATGACAAGGGTCTGTTTCACGGGTGATTAACAGCCGCAGTGAGCCAATGTGCAGTTGCAGCCCAGTGGATGCATATAGATCTAACCCGCCTATATATAGATTGGCACGCCTTGTCGGCCAGGGCAGCTCTTCTGCAATTTCCTTACAGGCCGCCCGCCACCCCTTATCTGTTAGCACGGTTACTTGGCGTTCACCCGGCTTACCACGAAAATCATTTTCAACGCCCGCAGTAGTGGTGACCTGTGCGCGTTGCAGTAGCTGCATTGCACCACGTTTTTGATGTTTGATGGCGATGGCTAATAACTGTCCCATGGCGTGACTTTTCCACTGTTTTGCATTGATGATGAACGATACTCATTTTTACTAAGAAATACAAAGCAATAAGAAGCGAAGCCGGGATGCTTGCAGTGCGGTTTTTAGGGTAGATTACACGTTGACAATGAGGGATTGCGGTATATAATCCTAACAGCTTGAAAGTTCGTCTTACATTTATGCACAACCATTTCGATGTCCTGTATTAGTTCTCGTCCTGTTTTCATAAGTAATAGCAACACTTCTCAACAAATGGCGATCTTAAACAAAATAGATTGCTTAAATTACTCTAAATTTAAATAGGATATAACTATGTCTACAACTACCGGTACCGTTAAGTGGTTCAACGAAGCAAAAGGTTTTGGTTTCATCGAGCAGCAGTCTGGACCAGATGTTTTCGCTCATTTCAGCGCTATTTCAGGTGATGGTTTTAAAACCCTTACCGAAGGTCAGCAGGTTGAGTTTACCGTGACCCAAGGTCAAAAAGGTCCTCAAGCAGAAAACATCGTAGCGATCTAATTTAGATCGCCGCTGACCTGAGTGACAGGTCGGCTTCACTCTTAACCGAGAGTGGAATCAAAAGGGTGAGGCCTCACGGCCTTGCCCTTTTTTATTGGCTAGATATGCTGGCCAGTATTAACTGAGGAGAGCCGCTTTGGATCAACCTAATAACGAAACTTCTTTTTCGTCGCTTAAGCTTCAACGCGCATTGATCGAAAACCTTACCTCGTTAGGCTATCTCGAAATGACGCCGATCCAAGCGGCGAGTCTGCCTCATATATTGGCGGGCACAGATGTCATTGGTCAGGGGAAAACAGGCTCAGGTAAGACTGCCGCCTTCAGTTTGGGGCTACTTGAGCAATTAGATGTGAACAGTTTTCAGGTGCAATCTTTGGTGTTATGCCCAACGCGTGAATTAGCAGAGCAGGTGGCAAAAGAGGTTCGCCGGCTGGCTCGCGCGGTCCAAAATATTAGAGTGCTCACTCTTTGTGGTGGCGTGCCATACAAGACACAGACAGGATCAATGGAGCGTGGCGCTCATATTATTGTGGGAACGCCGGGCCGCGTGGAAGAGCACCTTCGCCGCGGGACGCTTGAGCTGAAACATTTGAAAATGCTGGTGCTGGATGAGGCTGATCGAATGTTTGATATGGGGTTTCAATCATCGCTGGATGCCGTCATCGAGGGTGCGCCCAAACAGCGTCAAACCTTGCTGTTTAGTGCCACTTACCCGGCTGAAATAAAAGCCATTGCGAAGCGCGTGATGGTCAAACCGATTGTCGTGCAAGTGGATGCCACCCACGATAGTGCCAGCATTCAGCAGTACCTCTATAAAGTGGGCGAGAGCGCATCGCGCTTTACAGTCCTTCGTTTGCTGCTGCTTAAACACCGCCCCGGTTCAACGCTCGTTTTTTGCAACACCAAAAAAGAGACCCAAGAAGTGGCTGAGTCACTGGCTGCGTTAGGTTTCAGCGTCTTGGCACTGCATGGTGATCTAGAGCAAAAAGATCGAGAGCGAGTTTTGGTGCAATTCTCCAATAAAAGTGTATCGATACTCGTTGCAACAGATGTGGCTGCGCGTGGTCTAGACATTGATGCGCTAGATGCCGTCATCAACTACCATGTGGCCAATGACCTCGAAGTGCATATCCACCGTGTCGGGCGTACCGGTCGAGCAGGGAGTTCAGGGATTGCTTGCACTTTATATAGTGAAAAAGAGCAATATAAAATTGAGCGATTGGAGGCGTATTTAAAACAGTCGATTAATTCAGAACCCCTACCACCGCAGAGCTTTTTAGATAAACCGACTTACCAACCCCCTATGGCCACATTGCAGATTGGGGGGGGTAAAAAACAGAAGCTGAGAGCGAGTGATATACTGGGTGCGCTCACAGGTGAAAAGGGCATTGTAGGTGAGCAGGTGGGCAAGATTCAGATTTTTGACCAGCGGGCTTATGTTGCTGTTAATCGGGGTGTGGCCAACCACGCGGTTAGCAAGCTGAGTGAGGGAAAGCTAAAGGGGCGCTCTTTCCGTGTTTGGTTGATGTAACGTGCCCCCTAGCGGCATCTTATTCGTCTTCCGATTCTAGGTCACCACTCCAGCCGGCGGCTTTGGCTTGGGTAAATGCTGCACCATGAATTCGGTTGTGACGCTCTCTCAGCGGTTCCGGTAGGTGAGAGACAAGGCAGCCATACTTGTCCCACTCGGTGTCAACCTGCTTTAGCAGTGCATCAACACGTGAAAAGTTCCATCCTTTGCAAGTCTCTGTTTCAGGAATAATTTCAAAGACCCAAGCGTCTCGAATGATTTTACTGATGGGCGTCATGCTGCCACTCGCTTCTTGATCGATGCCGGCGTACTCTTTCTGCTTCATTGCTATTCGCTCTCTGTATTCTTGTCAAAACGACCACCGCAGCTGGCTACGTGGGCTGACGACGATGTGATGGCTTTATCGGCGGGATATTAAGGGGGGCACCTTACACAACCCGAGACCCCTATTCAAGGGTTGCAGAAATAAACGCGCTTCACCCGCTCCTCTGAAAAGCCCATTACGAATCTGTTTGCTTAAAAGGCGTACGGCGCGGGGGTGTGGTAGTGATTGGCTCATAAAATCGATCGGCTTGGTCGATACCCCTAATAATGTTTTCAAATGGGAATTTCGCACTTTAGGCGAATGGTTTGTCGAGTCACCCTCTTTATGCCCCTGTTTGAGAATCGTTATTCACAGAATTCCGGTTGGATGGAGCCCGCTTATGTTTCAGATGATGCGATCCTCGTTAAAATTATTAGCGGTACCATTGTTGTTGTTCAGTCCGCTGCTGTTGGCAGAAGAACTCTCACTTGAGAAAAGCTATGAGATTGGTGAAGGCGGCCGTCTTTACGATAACTGGGCCGCGGAGCTGGGGGTGCAGGCACCGCGTGAAACACACCCCGGTTACAACGACTATAAAGGTGAAAAAAGAGGCACGGCCACCTGGCGCTGTAAAGAGTGCCACGGTTGGGACTATCGCGGAGCCGCAGGTCAGTACGGCAAAGGTGAGCATTACACGGGTACACAGGGCATTTTTGCAGCCAGAGATAGCGCGGTTGAAAATGTGGTTGAGCGGCTAAAAAACGATAATCATCTCTTTGATAGCGTGCTTACAGCCGAGCAAATTGAAAAAGTGGCGACCTTTGTGGTGCAAGAGCAGCTCGATATGCGCTTATTTATTGATGTTAATACCCAAGAAATTTCTGGTGATGCCCGCAAGGGGAGGGGCACCTACCTGCAGCAGTGTGCGCTTTGCCACGGTAGCTCAGGTAAGACGCGTAACTTATCGTACGATAACAACAGAAAACGTTACCTAGGTGGCGTTGCAAAAGAAAACCCATGGAAAGTGATGCACAAGATCCGCTTTGGTCATCCGGGCAAGTTTTACAGTAATAAATATGATGCTGAAGGGCGGCCACGAGCCAATATGCCCGCAATGCTGGGAGTGATCACGCTGCAAGAGCAGGTCGACCTATTGGCCTATTTAGTGACATTGCCAGCCAAGTAGCGCGGTGATGCGTTTAAGTAACCTTCGTAAAAGGCATCAGCACTTTAAGTAGTGGCCTCCAGAGGGTCAGGAGATGGTGCTG
>JALSHQ010000128.1 GCA_026982145.1 Gammaproteobacteria bacterium
GAGCGTCCCCCTCCTAAGGGGAAGGTCAGAGGTTCGAATCCTCTTCGGGGCGCCAGTTAAGTGATCACGCCTCTGCTGACTTTAAAGGCAACACCTCGCAGCCTAATCATCGCTGTTTTCACTAATCAGTAGCGCATGAAACGCTTGTTCAGGCAGTGGCTTGCTAAAAAGAAAACCTTGCAGATAATCACACGCGTAATAACTCAAGAAATCAACTTGCGCTTGGTTTTCTACCCCTTCTGCAACCACTTCTAACTTGAGGCTATGCGCCATGGCGATCACCGCGGTCACAATCGCAGCATCTTCTGAATCACTGGTGACATCACGAATAAAGGTCTGGTCGATCTTAATAACATCCACCGGGAAACGTTTTAGATAACTCAGCGATGAGTAACCCGTACCAAAATCATCAATCGATAATTGCACACCCAGTGCTTTTAGCGCGTGAATATTAGCCAGTGAAGTCTTATCATTTTGCATCAGTACTGTTTCGGTAATCTCCACATCAAGCAGTGCCGCTGGGAATTGATGTTCATCAATGGCACCGCTCATAATTTCAATCAATTTCTCATCACGAAACTGTTTCCCAGACAAGTTCACCGCCATTCGAATCGGCTCGCCTGTTAGGTCAATCACCGCCTTGCCTTGTTTGCAGGCCGTGTTAAGCACCCAAGCACCGACATCGATAATCAGCCCGGTATCTTCGAGCAGTGGGATAAATTTATCTGGCGAAACCAGCCCTAAATCGGGGTGATGCCAACGAATCAACGCCTCAGCACCAATAATGTTATTGCTTTCCATGGCCACCTGCGGCTGATAAAAAAGCTCGAATTCACCGCGTTCAAGCGCATAGCGCAGGCTCGTTTCAAGCGAGAGGCGCTCAAAGGCACGCGCGCCCATGTCGGTCGAGTAAAATTGATAATTATTGCGCCCATTATCTTTAGCGCGGTACATCGCAGTATCTGCATTCTTGATTAATGTAGTGGCATCAGTGCTATCATCCGGTGAAAGGCTAATGCCTATACTCGCCGACAGATAAAGCGCCTGATTATGAATTTCATACGGCTTCGACAACACATCAACGAGCTTTGCAGCCACCTTAGCGACAGCCTCGCTATTGGGCACCTTCTCCAGCAACAGCGCAAATTCATCGCCGCCAAAACGCGCGACTGTATCGCGGTCACGCACGCAACTTAGCAGTCGTGCGGGCACCGCTTGTAGGAGCAGATCACCTACCCCATGCCCTAAAGTGTCATTAATATTTTTAAAGCGATCAAGGTCGATAAAAAGTACAGCGCAACGCTGCTCAGCACCTCGCGCCTGCTTGATCGCATTATTGATCCGCTCCACCAGAAAAACGCGATTGGGCAGGTCCGTTAAAATGTCATGATACGCAAGATGGTGCAGTCTTTCCTCGCTCTGCATCCGCTCTGTAATATCCTTGCCAGACGAAATAAAATGAGTGATTTTTCCATTGCTATCTTTCAGCGGCGAGATGGTTTTCTCTTCGTAATAAAGCACCCCATCTTTTCTGCGATTGATCAAAACATTACGATAAACACTACCACTCATGATGGTTTCCCAGAGGCTTTCGTACATTTTTTCTTCATTTCGCCCGGACTTTATAATCGAAGGGCTACTGCCACACGCCTCTTCTCTACTATAGCCGGTGATCTCTTCGAAAGCGGGATTGACATACTCAATCACGCCGTGACGGTCTGTGATCATAATCGAATCAGCGGTCTGTTCGATGGCGCTTGAAAGCTTGGCCATCTCCCATTCATGCGCCTCCATCTGCTCCTCTTGCACTTTGTAACGTTTAGTGATGTCACGTGCGCAGCCGATGATGAGATTGCGCTCATGGCTGTCAAACATTTTAAGGTTTATCTCCACCGGGATTTCTTTACCACCCTTAGTCACATGAGTGGTCTCGACCATATACTCTTTATCTGCCAATACGTGCGAGATACATAGCGCCAACTCTTCCTCCATCCCCGGACGATTGATATCCATAGGGCTAAGCTGCAATAGCTCCTCTTTGCTATACCCTAAACGGCGGCACATCGCCGCATTGACATCGAAGAACTTTCCCGGTTTTAAATCGTCACCAATCTCGACCACAAAGAGCGCATCATTATTGCTATCAAACAGCTGTTGATAGCGCTGCTCTGATTCATTTTTCTCCTGTGCTAGTAAGCGTGCATCATGCTCAACCATCTGCGTGTAACGCTGTCCACGGTATAAAAATAGCAACACTAGCAACGTCATGGCCAAACCCAAGCACAGCACCAGCCAAGAGCGCCAGAAAGACTCCATCGCCCAAAAGCGTTCTGATGGTTGGAAGTGAAACACCCACTTTCGACCATGTTGCTCTCGTGCTATTTCCAACACCATGCCATTAGCGCTGAGGCCGGCATTAGGAACAGCTTCAGCACCCCGAAAATAGAGCAGTTCTCTTACGCCAGGGCTCACTTGGTCATAGACCCATAGGTTAAGCGCGGCATGAGCCGAGTCATGCAGCGCCTCATCAATAAAGTCACCCAGCCGAAATACACCCACTGAAAAGCCTTGTAGTTGCTGGCGGCGAGCCGCTACCGTCTGTGGCATTGCGGTACGATAAACAGGCTTAAACATTAAGTAGCCCTGCTCTGAGGCGCCCCCCGGCATCAGGTTAATGCGCTTGCTAATCGTAATCTCCCCACTATCGCGAGCGCGCTCTAGGGCTTCTCGCTTCACCGGATCAGAAGCAAGATCAAAACCCAAGATGCGCTCATTGCCCTGATAGGGTTCAACATAATAGACAGGATAATATTCATCACGTGAACGTGCCGTGACTAGCTCGCCACCGGCGGCACGCTCTGTAAAGCGAAATTTCCCAAACCCGGCGCGCCATGCACTTTCTTCATACTCACTGCGCACTGCATGTGGTACACGAGGCACCCATTCTAGCGCTTGCACATCATCGTGCTCAAGCAATACCGCACTTGAAAAGGCGCTAAATGCGACACGGTTAACGGCATCCAGCGAGCGGTGGAAGTTAGCAATTGAGCTCACCATGACTTGATGCTGACTTGCTTCATTGTTAATCGCGGCAAGATAAGAAGAGGCTGCAGATTCAAAATGGACCTGAACCCGCTGCTGCTCCCACTTCTGCATCAATATAAAAAGCAGCGTAGAAAAAAGAACACCCACGACTAGAATATAAAACAAGGCTCTACGTGAGCGCTTTGTTTTTACATCCTTTTCTAACATCATGCCCCCATCTTCGATAACACTCAGAAAAATTCACGGATAGCCAGACAGAAACTGCACTCGGTGTAACATGAGCTATGATATTATCACCGCCCGATCTAAACAATCATTCATAACGCATCATACGAAAGCGCTTCATGAGGCGAAACTTTGCCCGCCTTCACTAACCGGATCAGGTCATCACTCATCGCTACCATCCCTTGCTGTAGCGCCTTTTTAAGCAGTAACGGCCGATCTGCCTGAACATTGATGAGTGTGGCGATCTCATCATCCACTGTCATCACTTCACTCACGAGCGTTCGCCCCATGAACCCACGCTGATTACAGGCATCACACCCTGCGCCTGATAACACTTGCTCTTCATCTGAGAGTTTTAATAACGCACGGCTAGCAACATCCACCTGCGTAGGTTTAGCGCAAAGATGGCAATTTAACCGCACCAACCGCTGTGCCAGCACACCTTTTAGTGTCGCTGCGAGTAGGTAAGGCTTTACCCCCATGTCGATCAACCGCAGGACTGTGCTCACACAGTCATGCGTGTGCAGGGTGCTGAGTACAAAATGGCCTGTTAGTGCGGCCTTGTTAGCGATTTCAGCCGTTTCACTGTCTCGGATTTCACCCACCATAATGACATCGGGGTCATGGCGCAGTACACTTCGCAGCACACGTGCAAAACCGATTTTACGTGAAGCAGCCACCTGTACCTGCTCAATACCCGCCATTTCATATTCGACAGGGTCTTCTATTGTGATGATGTGCGCATGCTCCTTTTTAATCTCATTCAATAAAGCATAGAGCGTGGTTGTCTTTCCCGACCCCGTCGCCCCCACC
>JALSHQ010000129.1 GCA_026982145.1 Gammaproteobacteria bacterium
TGAAATTCCTGATGACGAAGCAGAGAAAATCACCACCGTTAAGCAGGCGGTAGACTACATCAACGCTAACAATAGCTGATTTAGTTGTCTGCTCGAGGCCGCATTTCACCATTTTGGTGGAATCGGCCTTTTGTATTTTAAGGGGCTCAAGAGAAGCCTCGCCTTAAGCGTCTATTAATATCGTATTAATGTTTGGAGTGTAAACAGGGTGGCAGAGAAACGTCGTGTCGTTATCACTGGGTTGGGGATGGTATGCCCAGTTGGATTGAATGTTGCCGACTCATGGGCAAATGTTCTGGCGGGAAAAAGTGGCATACGACCACTTGTTCATTTCGATGTTGAGCGCTTTACCACCCGCTTTGGTGGTTCAGTGTGGGATTTCGATGCCACCGAATACATGAGCGTTAAAGAGGCCAAAAAGATGGACCCTTTTATGCACTACGGCGTGGCGGCAGGGCATCAGGCTTTTATCGATTCAGGGCTGGAGGTGACCGAAGAGAATGCACATCGCATCGGCGTCTCCATCGGATCCGGGATCGGTGGTGTTTCTGGCATTGAAAAAGGGCATGCCACCTTTATGAAGAGCGGCCCTCGCCGTATCTCGCCATTTTTTGTGCCGAGTAACATCATCAATATGATCTCTGGCAACCTTTCGATCATGCATGGCCTAAAAGGCCCTAATCTCGCCATTGTGACCGCTTGCTCAACGGCGACCCATAGCATTGGTGATGCCGCACGCATTATCGAATATGGCGATGCTGATGTCATGGTTGCCGGGGGTGCTGAAATGGCCACCTCACCAACGGGGCTGGGGGGGTTCTGTGCCGCACGCGCACTCTCCACCAACAACGATGACCCGGCAGGCGCAAGTCGCCCGTGGGATCTCAACCGTGACGGCTTTGTGTTGAGTGATGGTGCAGGCGTAGTGACACTGGAAGAGTATGAGCACGCCAAAAAACGTGGGGCTAAAATCTACGCTGAAGTGATTGGTTACGGCATGAGCGGCGATGCTTACCACATGACCTTGCCTTCCAAAGGGGGCGAAGGGGCGATGCGCTGCATGCAAAATGCGATGCGCAATGCGGGCATTAACCCGGAAGAGGTTGATTACATCAACGCTCACGGTACTTCAACCCCTGCGGGTGATGCAGCTGAAACCAGTGCAGTGAAGAGCGCCTTTGGTGAGCACGCCTATAAATTGGCCGTTAGCTCAACTAAATCGATGACCGGGCACCTGCTGGGGGCTGCAGGTGGGGTCGAGGCGATCTTCTCTGCACTGGCACTCCATGACCAAGTGGCACCGCCTACGATTAATATTGAGACGCCAGACCCCGAATGTGACCTTGACTATGTACCCAAAACTGCACGTGAGATGAAAATCGACATTGCGGTCTCCAACTCCTTCGGTTTCGGTGGTACCAACAGCACCTTAATCTTTAAAAAGGTTTAATTAAGGAACCTCTGAATAGGCGGTTACCGATGCGTAGCCCGCCATATTGAACCCATGCGACGCTGATGACCAAAGACCGCAATCTCAGTCACAACAGCGCTGTGCACTGCCGGGAGTGTGCAACGGAATTTGAACTGCTGGCACTGCATGAAGCTCACCCTGAACGTTACCCCTACCTGTTGCAAAGCATCGCCGCTGAGCCACACCTTGCACGCTTCGACATTCTATTTGCACACCCCGGTGAAACTTTGGCACTACTGCCTGATGGCACCCTACAACAAGGGACGCAAACCTTAGTTGATAACGATTTTCTAAAACAGCTCGATAACGGGTGGCAGCGGGAAGCAAATACGCATCAGCCCTCTATCGATCTGCCGTTTAGCGGTGGCTGGTTCCTCTATCTCGGTTATGAGCTGGCCGCTCAGGTTGAACCTAATTTAAAATTACCGACAGCAGGCTTTGTTAAACAACTGCCCATTGCCTACGCCACGCGTGTGCCAGCGGCAATTATTAGAGATCACCAGCAACAGAAAAGCTGGTTAATGGCTGAAACAGAACAGATGGAGCTGCTTGACCTCATGCAGCAGGAGATTGATGCGCTCCCCCCATCTCGCCCGCCTGCCACAGATACCCCGTTTGTCACCGCGCTGCACGAAGAAGAACCCACCCATTATTTAAACGCTGTTGAAAAGATAAAAAAATACATTGTTGATGGAGATGTTTTTCAGGTTAACCTGTCACGCGAATGGCGAGGTGAGATGGTGGATGGCACTTCAGTGGCAGACATTTATCGCAGGCTGTGCCAACGTAACCCGGCGCCTTTTGCTGGGCTCGCCTGCTACCAAGAAAGTGCGGTGATCAGCTCGTCGCCGGAGCGCCTTGTTTCAGTAAAAGCGGGCTGCGTCTCAACTCGCCCCATTGCCGGGACACGCCCCCGTGCGGTCAGTGGTGACGATGATCGAGCGCTTTCAGAAGCGCTACTACAGCACCCTAAAGAGCGTGCCGAACATGTCATGTTGATCGATCTTGAGCGCAACGATCTTGGGCGGGTATGCGAGCCGGGCACCATTGAAGTTGATGAGTTTATGGTGCTGGAGTCGTATGCTCATGTTCACCATATCGTCTCCAATGTGCGTGGCAAACAACGCAAAGAGGTCTCACCGGGAGAGATCATCCGCGCACTCTTTCCGGGCGGCACTATCACCGGCTGCCCTAAGGTGCGCTGTATGGAGATCATCGCAGAACTGGAGCAGGTGACCCGCGGCCCCTATACGGGCGCCATGGGTTACCTCAACCGTGATGGCAGTATGGATCTCAATATTTTGATTCGCACCATCGTCAGCGAAGGCAAGGCGTTAAGCCTGCGTGCCGGGGCGGGCATTGTGGCAGACTCAAATGCAGTGGCAGAACTTGAAGAGACACGCATCAAAGCACGGGGATTATTACGCGCACTCGGCATTAATGATGCTGATTAATGGCGAAGTGGTTGATCAGCTCGCCGCTACCGACCGCGGCCTGCACTATGGCGATGGCCTATTTGAAACCATCGCGGTGACCGACGGCCAGCCTCGCTTGTGGTCGCAGCACATGGCACGTCTTAGTGAGGGGTGCCGCGCACTGGGAATACCGATGGTCGATTGTGAGCGGCTGCAGCATGAGGCCACATCGCTCGTTAAGGGTGCACCGCGAGGCGTGCTGAAGATCATCATTACTCGCGGCAGCGGGGGGCGCGGCTACCGAGTGCCTGAATGCATCCAAGCGACACGGCTGCTTGCCCTTCATCCATGGCCAGATTACCCCGCGTCTCATTATGAGCAGGGCGTGACGCTGAGAATGTGCAAAACTCGCCTCGGTATTAACCCGGCACTGGCGGGCATAAAACATCTCAACCGGCTGGAGCAGGTGCTGGCGCGCAACGAGTGGGGCAGCCGCGAAGCGGATGAAGGGGTGATGCTCGACCCTCACGGCAATGTGATTGAAGGCACCATGAGCAACCTCTTTATTATTGAAGAAGAGCGCCTCATCACCCCGAACCTGACACAGTGTGGCATTAACGGCATCATGCGGGAAAACGTGCTGCATTTAGCTGCGCAGCATCAGATTTCTACCCGTATTGAAACCTTATCGGTTGAGCGCCTCAAAATGGCGTCGGCCTGCTTTGTCACTAACAGCATCATCGGGCTATGGCCGGTACGTCAGCTTGATGATATAACCTATCAACAGAACAAGATCGTGCAGGCGCTTATCCAAACACTCAGCGAACAGCATTTAATAACAATGGCGAGCTAACGCAAAGCGGATGATGAATATTGTTGGAAAATTAATAGGCTTTATCTTGCTGCTCGTCAGCTTTGTGGGCGGCTGGTTCTTGCTTGAATACCAGACCTTCAACCGCAGCACGCTCACAGACACTTCAAGCCAGCCGGTGTATTACACCATTAAGCCGGGTGCTAGCTTGTCCAGCGTTGCCAAAGAGTTGCAACAACGGGGGTTGATAGAGTATCCGCACTACTGGTTGTGGTACGCGAAATGGGAAGGGCTTGCTGAGCAGATCAAAGCGGGTGAATATGCCATTGCACCACAGATGACACCACCGCAACTGCTGG
>JALSHQ010000130.1 GCA_026982145.1 Gammaproteobacteria bacterium
CGACCCTGAACGCGTTACGAAAAGGGAAGGGCGGGCTTGCACCTTGTGATTTTGATACTGCAGACCTCGACACTTTTGTAGGTGCAGTCCCCGCTGTTGAAGGGGTGGAAATTCGGGAAGATTTGCGAGGCTATCGGTGCCGAAATAACCAGCTTGCTCAGTTAGGGTTGATGCAGGATGATTTTGCTTCAGCTGTCCATGAGGCTATCGAGCGATGGGGGCGCGGTCGGGTCGGCGTTTTTTTGGGCACCAGTACCTCCGGAATATCAGAAGTTGAGCTAGCCTACCGGCAAAGAGCAGAGCATGGCGGCCAATTACCCGCCGATTTTAATTACGAAATGACCCAGAGTTGCAGTTCTGTTGCTGATTTTGTGCGTCATTACTTTTCACTTATCGGGCCCGCGATGGTGGTCTCGACCGCATGCTCATCAAGCGCCAAAGTGTTTGGTAGCGCTCATCGAATGATTGAGAGCGGCATGATCGATGCAGCTATTGTCGGCGGGGTCGATTCACTCTGCTTGACAACGCTCTATGGTTTTAACTCGTTGGAGCTAGTCTCTTCTGAGCCTTGCAAACCCTTTGATGTTGGCCGTAACGGCATTTCGATCGGTGAGGCCGCAGCGTTTATTTTGCTTGAGCGAGCGTCTGTTAAAGCTGATTCAGATGCTGTTTTGCTGCTCGGTTTTGGGGAATCGAGCGATGCATATCATATGTCTTCACCACACCCAGAAGGGCTGGGCGCCTCAAAAGCGATGGAGATGGCGCTTGCCAGCGCTGGTTTGGTGGCGAGTGATATTGATTACATCAACCTGCATGGCACCGCGACACCGAGTAACGATGCCGCAGAAGGTGCTGCGACCCACCGTGTTTTTGGTAGTAAAACACCTTGTAGCTCCACCAAAGGGGTTACCGGGCACACGCTTGGGGCTGCAGGCGGGTTAGAAGCCGTGATCGGCGCGCTTGCAATACAGAACAATTTTATGCCGGCAGGCGCGGTGGGAACTCAGCTTGATCCAGCGATCGCGGTGGATTACCTTGTTGAAAATAGAGATCAAGCAGTGACTCGAGTCGTGAATAACTCTTTCGGGTTTGGCGGTACCAACTGCAGTTTGGTTTTAGGGCGAGCAGTTTAGGATGGGGATGAAGCGACTTGCTGCTTATATCGAAGGGGTGGGGCTTCTAGCTCCCGCGATCAATCACTGGGCAGAGGGAAAAGCGATACTGAGCAGCACCGCCGCTTATCTGCCCGAAAAGACACGCTACCCAGCCGTGGGCGCGTTGCCTGCTACCGAGCGGAGAAGAACAGGGCAGGTTGTTAAGCTTGCGCTTTCTGTTGGCCTCGAGGCCGTGGCTCATGCGGGGCAGGAAGCAGATGACCTGCCCGCAGTATTTGCCTCATCCGGGGGCGATACGGTTAACTGCCACTCAATTTGCGAGACGTTGGCATCGGATGATCGCAGCATCTCGCCCACCCGTTTCCACAACTCTGTTACCAATGCGCCTGCAGGTTACTGGAGTATTGCGACAGGCTCGATGGCTCCCTCGACAGTCGTGTGCGCCTTTAATGCAAGCTTTGGTGCGGGGCTACTTGAGGTGCTTTCACAAGTGGTGGTGGGCGATTGCCGCACTGTTTTGATCGCTTATGATCAGCCCTACCCTGAGCCGTTGCATCGCGCGCGCCCCATCATCGATGGTTTTGGTGTCGGTTGGGTGCTCACACCACAGCGCACGGAACAGAGCCTGTATGCAGTGGAAGTGGCGTTAACGCAAGATAGCGCTCATGTTTGCAGCGACCCTGCGCTTGAAGCGCTTCGCAAGGGTTGTCCAGCGGCGCGCGTTCTGCCTGCGTTGCAGGTGATGGCGTGCAATGAGGCGGGCAGGGTTGTGCTTGACTACTTAGACACCTCACAAATATCGCTCACATTAACGCCTTGCCATTAACGAAAGGCTGTTCATGAATACTGCGGTCACCCACAGCGCTGTTCATCATCTCGAAAACGTACTCTTCTTTACGCTGCTGCAAGTCGTGATCATTATTATGATTGCGCGTTTAGCGGGTAACCTTGCGCGTCGCATTGGCCAGCCGCGCGCAGTTGGGGAGATCATTGCCGGTTTAATACTAGGCCCATCGTTGCTGGGTTCTCTTGCACCAGAGACCTTCGCGTATATATTTCACTCAGTGGATGCGATGCCGCTCACTGTGATCAGTCAGATCGGCCTTGTGTTATTGATGTTTCAAGTCGGCATGGATTTCGATTTTTCACATCTCACCGAACAGCGTAACCGTGTGGCAGTGATGGCCGTTTCATCGGCGGGGGTCATCGTGCCATTTCTGTTGGGCTTTATCTTTGCTCAACTGAGCGCACAGACGCTGGCGCCCAACATCAACCCGCTGACATACTCTCTTTTTATTGCGACAGCATTTTCGATCACCGCCGTGCCGATTTTGGGTCGGATCATGAATGAATTTGGGCTTAACCGTACACGGCTAGGGGCGATCACAATATCCTCCGCAGCGATTAACGATGTGGTGGGGTGGACGCTACTTGCGGCTATTTCTGCAGTCGTCGCCGCCAATTTCTCTCTGTTTGGGGTCGCGCACCAAGTGGGTAAAATTGCACTCTATCTGGTGGGTTGCTGGTGGGTCGTTAAAATAATCAAACGTCATGTGATCCGTCGCTACGACCTGAGCCAAGGGTTACCCCGCGACCTGATGGCCATTTTACTCATTATGGTCTTCGCCTCAGCGATTATCACAAATCAGATCGGAATTTTTGCGATCTTTGGCGGTTTTGTCATGGGAGTGTTGCTCCACTCCAACACCGCATTGGTGAGTGCGTGGAAAGAAAAAGTTTCTGATTTAGTCATTGTATTTTTCTTGCCGATTTTTTTCACTTACTCTGGCCTGCGAACCGATATTTTAGGGCTAGATAGCTGGGCACTCTGGGGCTGGTGCGCAGTGGCCATCCTCCTAGCGACCATTGGAAAATATGGCGGGTGCTATTGGGGGGGGCGTTTTGCTGGGCTAAAGTGTCACGAAGCTCGCAGCATTGCGATTATGATGAACACCCGCGCCTTAATGGGGCTTATCGTGCTTAATGTAGGCCATGATCTTGGGGTGATCTCCCAGAATGTTTTCACCATGATGGTACTGATGGCGATATTTACCACAGTCATTACCGCGCCATGCCTGCGTTTATGGCTGCCCCACACCGGGCATGTGATTCCTGCTGGGCGTGATGGTTAATTTTTCATCTGCTGATGGGGGCATTTAATCAGAGGCTCCTTTATTCGGCTCACATGAAGCGAGGCGATTTTCTTTCTAGTCAGCGCGATTATTGCCATGTATACTGCGCCTGACTTTATCGAAAGCACTATAGTCCGCTAATCGATGGTTGTTTAACTAGAGGATTTATAAGGGTTTAATCACTCAAAATGATAAAGGCTGGGGTGAATCCACCTTCAGTTTCAATGAGCAGTACCACTTGCCCAGGTGGTGAAATTGGTAGACACAAGGGACTTAAAATCCCTCGGCTTCACGGCCGTGCCGGTTCGATTCCGGCCCTGGGCACCATTCAATATAGTTCGCGGTATGAAAGGCCATGCTTTTTCTTTGCCGATAAAAAACGACGCTCTGCCTCTATAATTACGACATGACACTTGGGGCTGTTATGCCATAATCGTCATCACGAATGATGTGCTGGATGATTGCATAGCTCACTGTGAACAACCGTTAACGATGGATCAATAATGACTACAGTAAAACTGTTGCCACGCTTTATAGTGCTGGCATTGCTGACGTGCTCGATGCCTGCACTGGCGGCTGATGTGAATCTATTTTTTTGCAAAAAAGGGCTTAAAAGTGCATCGGAAGAGGCATACGTCATCGACTATGACGATGGCTATATTTATCAGGTGGAGTATCGTCCTGCGGTAGCGGCGGTTAAGGTGACCCGTTTCAGGCTGTTGGAAATTCTCGAACATAACATTAGAGGTGTGATCCACGAAGAGTACAGTGGTGACTATCTCAAGGGGGGTGGTCAGTTTGAATTGC
>JALSHQ010000131.1 GCA_026982145.1 Gammaproteobacteria bacterium
CTCCAGCCAATCAATAAAAGCCCATCCAAGACCGTCATCTTGCCGCCCAATATTGCCTATTCCATAAATCAGGCTTGAGCTATTATTATAATCGGCAAGCGTAACGGCTAGTTTCTCTGCCAGACTGCTACTCAACGAATTTTCTCATCGATCTTATTTCCATTAGCATCCAGCACAGTAACAATCAATGGCATTTGCCCCATGGCATGGGTGGCACAACTCAGGCAAGGATCATAGGCACGTATACCTACTTCAATAGCATTCATTAGACCTTCAGTGATTTCAGCTTGCACTTTGCCACCCAAATAAGCATCTGCAACCGAGCGAACGGTACGGTTCATCACCGTATTATTCTGCGTTGTCGCAACAACTAAATTTGCGAAGGTGATATTTCCTTCTTCATTGGCTCGGTAGTGGTGCAATAAAGTACCACGAGGCGCTTCAACCACACCAACACCCTCACCTGTCCAAGCATTATCCGCAGGTGTGATAATCAGATCTTCTTTTTGCAAATCAGGGTCATTCAATAACACTTTAATCTGTTCAGCAGAATGCAGAATCTCAATAGCACGCGCCCAATTGGTGTGCAAGGTCATATCATTAGCCTTACCTTTGGTATAGTCATGAAACTCTTCTAGAGCTGCATTGGCTAATGGACAGTTGTCTTCATAGGCTTTAGTTACATTCACTCGTGCCAAGGGTCCGACTCTAACTGAGCCCTTTTCTCTACCGAAGGCTTTAAGGAAAGGAAATTTCATGTAGCTCCACTCTTCCGTGGCTTCGGAGAAATGATCTAAGTAATCATGATAATCCAGTTCTTGGACAATATTTTTATCCTTATCCACAATGCGCATATTACCGTGATAGTAATCGACATTGCCTTTATCATTAACTAAGCACATATTGAGTGCGGGCACTTCAGCGAATGCGTCGACCTCAGCCCGATTTTCTTTATGGAAGTCTTTAAAAATCTTCAGTCCGTCTTGAGCATATTCGATGACATCGTCTAGGGAAATCAAACCTTCTTCACCTTTGACAAGCCGGTCTCTGGCTTCTTGGCTAAGATTCTGGTTTACCCCCCCAGGGACTGAGTTGATGCCGTGCATGCGTTTTCCAAGTACTGCCTTGATGCCTTCCTGCCCCCATTTACGTAAGGCAACGACTCTTTTCACTAATTCTGGATCGGCTTCGACCAGCCCAACCACATTACGTTGCTCTGGTGCCGCATCCATACCAAATAACATATCGGGTACGATACAGTAAAAATAGGCGGTCACATGGGATTGCAATTGTTGCATATAGTGCCCTAAACGACGGACTTTTTCAGGCGTAGGTAGCATCGGTGTACCGGTGCTATAACCAACGCCAATCATATCATCCAATGCCTTTGCGCCACACAAATGGTGACTAACAAAACAGATACCACAAATACGTTGCAGTAACATTGGCGCTTCCCAATAGGGGTGACCTTGGATAAACCTTTCAAATCCACGAAACTCCACCACATGTAACTTGGCATCAGTGACCTGATTGTTATCGTCCATCTGCACAACCACTTTTCCGTGCCCTTCTATTTTGGAAACGGGATCTATAATTAGTTTTCTGCTCATGATGCTTATCTCAATTAATCGTAACGGTTGATATCTGAAGGTAAATCGACTTCACGTCCATTCACCAAATCGTCGAGCACCTTAAGAATTGCCTCGCCGTCGGGGGGACACCCAGGAATAAAATAGTCCATTTTAACCACCTCATGACAAGGCATGACTTTATTTGTTATCTTAGGTATCTCTGAATGATAGGGGATGGTTTTCTTTGCGCCTGGCACTGCAGTGGGCGAATCAATATAGGCTTCACGAAAACATTCTTCCAATGGCACTACATTACGCATAGCCGGTGTTCCTCCCCACACGGCACATGCGCCGACTGAAATCAGAATGTCGCAGTTTTCTCGGTAGTGTTCCAATACTTCAATATTTTCATCATTAGCAATACCCCCTTCGATAAAGCCAATGGTACAGTGATGAGGAATGCGTTTAAGATCAGTGAATGATGAGCGGGTGATGGTAACCTTTTCCAGCAAGCCTAATATGGCTTCATCCATATCTAGGAAAGAAAGGTGGCAGCCCCAACAACCACAAAAACCAATCATCGCCACCTGAATTTTAGCGTCTTCTATGGCCTTTTTTGCTGGATCCCACGCTGTTGCTGGCAGTTCATGGGAAAAAATTTCTGTAACAGATTCATCCTTCATCGGTGCTCCCCTCTAGTACTCTTTCTCGAATAGTTTTAATTTCAAATTTACGTTTTCCTATGGGGGCATCAAAACCTTGAGTTTTGTCAACAATACAACCCACAGGGCAAAGGTCAGAAGCTTCACGAACCTGTTCTGCAGGCATTTTATCAGCTAAGGCAGCATCAATTTCTATGCGTGACTCTGTCCCGCGACCTTTGATGCTAAAGATTTTTTGTCCCGTTTCTTTATCACGCACAAATTCAACACAACGCTGACAGAAAATACACCGATCACGTTCCAGCCAAACCGTTTTAGAGGCATGGTCAACAGTGCGTACGGGGAAACGGTAGGGGAAGCGAGAGACCATCATATCTACTTCATAACCAGTTGCTTGCAATTCACAGCGACCACTTTTTTCACAGCTCGGGCAGTTGTGATTACCCTCTACAAAGAGCAGCTCAACCAGCGCTTTCCGCATATCAGTAATCTCAGTACCATTAACGTCTATTTCCATACCTTCACTGACAGGAATGGTGCAAGCCGCCATCACCTTACCATTCACCTTGACCGAACAGGTACGACATGTACCTAAACAAGGTTTGCCTTTAACATAGCAAAGTGAAGGGATGTAAACACCATTGTTGGCGGCTGTATCGATAATATTATCGCCCTCACGGGCACTTATTTCCTTACCATCTAAGGTTATTTTAACGCTCATTCTGCATCCTCCTGTACCAGGTTTTTATAGGCGAGATCATGTGCACTCATTGCTTTTTCCATATCAAAGGACGGCAACAGAGGACCTTTTTGTTTAACCAGTTTTTGCTGATAGATTTCTGGGAACTTCTCTAGTGTTGCCAAGATTGGATTAGGTGATGCCGTACCCAATCCACAACGGCTGGTACCTTTTAACAACTTGCTCCAGTTGATAACTTCATCAAGATCTTGCTGACAGCCTCGACCATCAATAATACGTTCTACTTTATGTAGCAAGTCAACACCACCTGCTCGGCAGGGAGTACAAATACCACAAGACTCTTCAGCGAAGAATTCCATAAAGTCTCTAACGATATTGAGCAAGTCTCTACTCTCATCAAAAACCATCAATGACCCGTTACAGGACAGGTCACTGTAACAGAATTCTCGCTCACCCTCTTTAGCAACGGATAAACAATCACCTGCCGGACCACTGATTTGCACCGCCTTAGCACTATTAGCACCAACCATCTGTAACACGGCGTTGAGGCTCATTCCCCATTCAATCTCATAAATGCCTGGCTTGTCGCAATCACCCGATACACTCAACAAACGTGTACCTGATGACTCATCGGTTCCCATTGCCGTATACCATGCACTGCCTTCTTCGATAATTCGACTGGCATTAACCAGTGTTTCAACATTGTTAACGCTGGTTGGCATGCCTAAATAGCCCTGCTGAATGGGATAAGGCGGTTTGACGCGTGGCGTTCCTCGCTTCCCTTCGCAAGACTCAATAAGTGCTGTTTCATCACCACAAATATAAGCACCCGCCCCCATCTGAATACGAATATCAAATTCAAAGTCTGCCCCTAGAATTTGCGCACCTAAAAGTCCATCATCACGAAAATCTTGAATTTGCTGTTGCAGATAATCCTTGAGATACCAGTATTCACAGCGTAGATAAATGATGCCGTGACGTGAACCAATAGCGTGGGCTGCTATAATCATCCCCAGTAATACATCTTTAGGAGAGTGGCTTAGCAAAACGCGGTCTTTAAAGGTTCCAGGCTCTCCTTCATCCGCATTACAGATCACATATTTTTCCTCACCTTCTGC
>JALSHQ010000132.1 GCA_026982145.1 Gammaproteobacteria bacterium
AACCGATCAAGTTGAGCAGCGTTGATTTTCCCGAGCCGGATGGCCCCATAATCGAGAGATACTCGCCATCGCGGATGGTCAGTGAAATATCATTCAATGCATGCACCTGCTGGTCGCCAACGTTAAAGATACGGTGAATAGCTTTAAGCTCGATCATTGAGTGCTTTGACCACCCATTTCACGATGCGCATAGCCACCGTCAATAACCCCCTCACGGTCAATGGAAAGCACAACCGTTTCATTCACCTTGAGGCCAGTGATGATCTCTGTGAATTGCCAGTTTTCGATGCCGGTTTTGATGATGCGCCTTTCCAACAGGCCGTCATCATGTAATACCATCACCGCGCGCTGCGAATGGGCATTATCAGCAAAGGTGTCGCGCAGGATCGCTTCACTCGGGATGCGCACCACGTTCCGGCGTGAATCGATGATGATCTCAACATCAGCACTGTAACCGGGCAGCATCTGCATAAACACCTCGGGGTTGTTGAAGACAACTTCAACTTCAACGGTGCGTGCTTGCTTTTCGATGGCAAGTACATAGGGGGCGATGCGCTGCACGATGCCATCGAAACGTTTTCCGGGAAAGGCATCGAGCGAGATATGCACATCCATCAACATCGCTATGCGAGGGGCATCGACCTCATCAATGGGTGCCGAAATGAAGAGGCAACTGCTGTCGACGAGGTCAATTGCGGGAGGGGTTGAAACGCCAATGGGTGACGGGGTGACAAACTCAGCAAGTTCACCATTGATTTCAGCGATGGTGCCAGCAAATGGTGCGCGAATGCGCGTACGTTCAAGCGTTGCTTGTGCTACATCAATACGGCGTTCACTCACCTCGCTGTTCGCAGCGGCTGCTTTACAGCTGGCTTGCTGCACCTTTGCGTTGGTTTGTGCGTGATCAACGAGCTCTTCAGCAACGAGCTGTTTTTGATATAACGTCTGCTGGCGTTGTGCCTCGCGTTTAGCTTCATCAGCCACTAAACATGCTTGCTCTACTTGTGCTGTAGCCGCCTTTGCTTCGCTAGTGGCGAGTGCTAATGATGCCTGCAGATCATCATTCCAGAGCTCAAGGAGCAGCTGGTCAGCAGTGACGGCATCACCTTCGTTGACGTAGCGTGCAGCGATTAGCCCACCAATGGTTGGCGCGAGGCGCGCACGGCGGCACGCCTTAACATTGCCAGCGCGGGTGTTAGCGATGCTGGCGGTGACATCACCTTGTTTGACACTGTAAGTTGTCACTGCAATGGGTGTGTCACGGTTAAAAAAGAGGGTGACAGAAATGGCGATACTAACGATGATCGCGATACTGACAGCACGGCGTGAGACCATTTTATGCTCCGTGAAAACAGTTTGTCTCTTTATAGTACGCCCCAGCAGTTCGCAAGTCGAATAGCCATCATTTTTGTGTGAATAACGGTTTAGGTGAGACTTAGGTAATCGCTGAATAAATCACGATTGCTTTGTGGTGACAGCGATGGCACCACATCGGAGCATGGCGTATGATACCTGTAACGAGTTAAGGAGCTGGCAGTGTCGGTTCCTAATCTAAGGAACCTCTGATTAATTCTGGGCGAAGTGGATTGTGATCTAAAATGTTCAGATTCAAGGCGCGAACCGCACGTAATACCCAAGGGGCACACTGTAGCGGGTTATTGCGAAGATTCGGAACGCAGAAGCTGGATATTTTAGACGCAAGTCACGAGTTCATGAATTAATCAGAGGTTCCCTAGGATTAAGTTGATTTTTACCTCCGCTTTGTAGTGAGAATATGCCGAGTAATGTAGTACAAACAAACAGGGGTTCTGAGCCATTATCGGCTATTGATGATGAGCAGAGCAGTTCTTTTGGCGGGCAGAAAAAGCCAGCCCCTTTTTTGCAAGATCACTGTTCAATACAGAGCAGATCATCTGCTGAATATCTGAAAACTGAGCCGTTGTCGGCACTCATAAGCCACTTGAAAAATGCGGTTAAGCATCATGGCCGGATGCAAGTGGTGGTCGCTGAACATGGGCGTGGTAAGAGCGCGCTGGTTCAGCAGCTGATTGCGGAGGCGGGTGAGCATTGGCGACTTTGCTACATTCAGGCTGAATACCACCTCGGGGTTGATCATATATTGAGTGCGCTTGGGCAGGCCTTTGTCCCGGAGATGGATCACGATTTCGAATCGCTGGTGCGTACATTTGTATCGCAAGCGCATCCGGCCGCACGCCCGGTGGTGGTGATTGATGATGCGCAAAATATTTCATCATACGCATTGGAGACATTGGTTAATCTCAAACGTGCGGTGGCAAGATTAGGCGGGGACATTGCCATTATTCTATGTGCAACCCCTGCGCTGAAAAAAACACTTTCATCACATGGCATTACTGCGCTCAAAGAGAGGTGGATTGAGCTTCACGCCATACCGCGCTTCGACGAAGTAGCTACGACGGTTTATCTTAAAAAACGTTTTGAAAAACTGGGGGCGGCAGCATTTACCCCTGCTCAACTGGCGATGATACATCGTCGTAGTTGTGGTATTCCTGCCAATATTAACTATCACGCAGAGCTTGTGCTGGGGCGACCCATATCGGATGAGCGTCTGCGCCTTTCTCATCAGCAGATGCTGGTGCGACAAAAGAAAATACCTTATTTTATCGGCGGTGGTGCAGCCCTATTACTGCTGTTAATTTTGACGATAGTATTGCTTTCCACCGCAGAGCAAGAGACTCATACTGATGAGCCAATGGCCGCTGTTGCAGTGGCACCAATGGCGGGTTCCTCTGAAGCAGTTTCAAAGGCGAGTATCAACGTTGTCGAAGAGATAAAGCCCGCCGTAGATAAGGCGGCTCTTAAAAAGGCAGAGATAAAACAACCTGCCGTGATCGAAAAACCAAAACCAGTACCTGTAAAAGTTCAACCGAAGGTCGTTGCGGAAAAGGTTAAACCTACGGTGAAAGCAGTGGCCACTATTAATAAGCCTAAACCAGCGCCCGTAGCAAATAAAGTTGAGGTTAAAAATGTTGAGGCACAGAAACCTACCATTACAAAGCCTGCCTTACAGATGGCCGCAACAGCGGGTGATGAGGCAATACCGGGTGTCGCGTGGTTAAAAGCGCAGCCTCCTGCGAACTACACTATTCAGCTAGCGGGTTCGCCGGATGAAAAGAACATTGTCCGCCATATCACCCGTAGCTCCCTAGAGGGTGAGCTTGCTTATGTTTTGCTTAAACGAAAGAATCGTAGCAGTTGGTATGTAGTGTTGCACGGTAGTTTTAAGTCAAGAGCGGATGCGCTGGCGGTCGTTGAATTTTTTCCGCCTGAACTAAGAAAAAACAAACCGTGGATTCGGCAATTCTCAAAACTCATAAGCGCCTTAGATGAAAGCTAACCAGAGCTTCCTTAACTAACCTTGCCAACATAAATTAAAATTATTAATCCTGATGCGTTCAAAAAAAGTTTTTTTCAAAAATAGCGAAGGGGTAAGACTAGCAGCACTGCTGGACATGCCTGTCGATAATCGCCCCATAAGTTACGCCATTATTGCCCACTGTTTTACCTGCACCAAAAATATCAAGGCGATTCACTACATCAGCCGGGCGTTAACACAACGGCACATCGCAGTGTTACGTTTTGATTTTACAGGGTTGGGTGAGAGTGGTGGTGACTTCTCTGAGACTAACTTTACTTCTAATGTTGAAGATCTATTGAGCGCTGCTCGCTATTTAGAGGAACATCACCAACCTGCTGGAATTTTGATTGGCCACTCGCTAGGCGGTACGACAGCACTGGCGGCGGCACGCCATATACCGTCTATTAAAGGGGTGGCTACGATCGGTTCACCGTATGAACCCGGTCATGTTTTGCACCATTTCAAAAAAGAAAAGGCTGAGATAGAAGCCAAAGGTGAAGCCGAGGTTGAGATTGGGGGGCAACGTTATCGTATGAAACAGCAGTTTCTTGATGATGCTCAAGGGGTGAAGATGCGAAGCCCAATCAAACAGCTAGGGTGCGCGCTTCTGGTGCTGCACGCTTCGAATGACGAGACGGTAACGAT
>JALSHQ010000133.1 GCA_026982145.1 Gammaproteobacteria bacterium
GTAATAAAGTGTGGTGGTATCTACGACATCGGTGCGCGGGCCGTCAATCGTTTTCAGCAGACTGATGCCGTTGATGATCTCATAGGTATTAGTCGTGATCTGGGTGCTTCCGCTGGTGAGGCCAGCAATCGTCTCAGTCAACACCTGCCCGGCGCTGTTGTAGCTATAGGCGATGCTACGGCTCCCTCCAGACCCATCGCTTTCGGTGATCAGCGTCGGCAAATCATAGTCAGGATGCCACGCCGTGGTGATGGTACGCGCCTCAGGGGTGCCAACGCCTTCGGTGCGGTTTTCTTCCAATCCACGGCTGTTGTGAATATAGTCGGTGATGTTTGCGTCGGCATTGAAGAAACCCCCTACAATACCGACGTGGCGAGTCAGGAAACCGGTGATGGGGTCATACTCCCATCGTTACATGGGTGATGACCACCATGCGCGTGTCGGGGTTAACCGCTATCGCACCCGGTTTTTCAGCAACCGAGAGGGTCTGAATAACCATCTGAGTAGCAAGATCAATAAAACTGAGCGTATCGCTCTTTTCGTTGCTGACGATAGCAATGCCCACATCCACCTAGGATTTAAATAACTGTAGAAAAAGCAAAGAGGCGAGGTAAGCATTTAATTAAGGTGGGAGCCGGCCGATAAGCCGGGTTCTGTCGTGGACAATCATTCATCTGGGATGTGCGTCGCCACACACCTCATGCGACCTACCCGGGAACAACGCGGGCCGCGCCATCTGTTCCCCTATTTGGTCTTGCTCCGGGTGGGGTTTACCATGCCGCTGCTGTTACCAGCCGCGCGGTGCGCTCTTACCGCACCATTTCACCCTTACCTGCCGAAGCAGGCGGTATCTTTCTGTTGCACTGGCCGTCGGTTCTCACCGCCCAGGCGTTACCTGGCACCCTGCCCTATGGAGCCCGGACTTTCCTCCACCCAACCACCGAAATGATCGAACAGCGATTGCCTAGCCGACTCCCGGGCGGAAAGATACAAGAGTAAAGGGGAAAGCGCAAAGGAAAAAAGAAGAAAGCCTCAATCACCAGAAATATCGAGTGCAAACGGATACAACAGGTTTTTTTTCACTCCGGTGATCTTTGCCGTCAGCGCTGCTGCCTGTTTTACTGACATCTCTGCCAGTAGTAGCCGCAGCACCCGCTCGGCTTCGCCGTCCACCCCGCGCACCTCAGTCGGCGCGCCGCTCACCACGACTACAAATTCACCCTTGCGCTGGTTGGCATCCGCTGCAAGCCACTGTAACAGCCCTGCCAAAGTATCCCCGTGGATCGTCTCAAAGGTTTTGGTCAGCTCGCGTGCAATGACCGCCCGGCGTGCGCCACCCAACACCGCGGCCATGGCGGCAATGGAGGCTTCAATCCGGTGGGGCGCTTCGTAAAAAACCAGCGTGCGCGGGTCATCCCGCAACTGCTCAAGCTTCGCCGCACGCGCCCCCTCCTTCGCGGGCAGGAACCCTTCAAAAACAAAACGGTCACTCGGCAGTCCTGAGGCAGAAAGTGCCGCCAACAGCGCACTTGCCCCCGGCACCGGGATCACCTGGCAACCGGCTGCACGTGCCTGTGCGACAAGATGGAACCCGGGGTCGCTGATCAGCGGCGTGCCCGCATCGCTCACCAGCGCCACCGCCTCACCCGCTTGCAAGCGCGCCACGATCGACTCACTTACCGCCCGTTCATTGTGATCGTGCAGCGCCAACGTCGGCGTTTTGATGCCAAAGTGGTGGAGTAATTTGCCGCTATGACGCGTATCCTCCGCAGCGATCACCGTTACCCCACGCAATACCTCAATCGCACGCGCGCTGATATCCCCCAAATTCCCGATCGGCGTCGCCACCACATACAATGCGCCGCTAATAATTGACACTGACAACCCCCAACGACTTAGTTATAGTATTGGCCAGCAGATGAGACACTCTGCCAACAATTCAGGGTTCACTTTAACAGAGCCCTCACCTGATCGGACACTGGAAGCTCAACCTCAAACCATGGCCAAACCCGCATTCCATTTTCGCACACTGCTGGCGTGCAGCATCATCATTGTCACACTCAGTGGCTGTACTACCACCCCTGACAACAGCGCACAACGTGATGCCGATGAGCTGAGAAATTTTGCTGAAAACGCAGCGGCCGAAGGCTACCATGAAGCGGCGGGGAACGCCTATAAACAGTTGGCACTGATTGCGCCCCCCGAAAGCCGCGCCGATTATCAGATGCAAGCGGTCGCCATGCTGCTCGAAGGTAACTACATTGCGCAGGCGAAAAGAACGCTGCAGAGCATCCCAAGTGAAGGGCTCACCCCGATGCAGCAGCTCACGCTAAACCTGCTGGCGGCGCGCGCGGCCCTTGCTGAAGCAGACCCGGCAGGTGCGCTGGAATTTTTACAAGCGCCGCCATCCCCCCTCACCACCCCTGAACAGCGTGCTGAGTATCACCTATTGCGCGCGCAGGCCTATAGCCGTGCCGGTAATTTGATTGAAGCGGTACGTGAATATATTCAGCGAGAGCCTTACCTCACAGCGCCTTTTGACCAGCCACCCAGCACTGCGGCCATTGGGGTTGAAGAGAACCAGCTGCTGATTTGGCAGTCGTTAATGATGTTATCGGAGGCGATGTTACAGCAGCTGCGTGTCGCACCACCGCCAGACTCACTCAGTGGCTGGCTAGAACTCGCACTGCTGGCCAAGAGCACGCAACGTCTGGAGGCTAAAAGCAGCGCCGAGCTGTCGCTGTCACTCGCCATCTGGCGTGAGCGCTACCCCGATTTAAAAGTGTCTGAGAACATTCTTGCCGCCATCGATGCATGGCAGACAGAGGGGTTTGCTTATCCGAAAAAAATTGCATTACTGCTCCCGATGAGTGGCCATTTCGCCAAAGCCGCGAGCGTGATTCGCGACGGTTTTCTTGCCGCCCATTTTAGCAGTGACTTGAGCCCCCCCCCGCCGTCGATTCGGCTCTACGACACCGCTGAAAAAGGGCGCTCGATTGCCGAGCAGTACCAACAAGCGATCGACGACGGTGCAGCGTTCATTGTCGGGCCGCTCAATAAAGTGAATGTTGATGCGCTGCTGAATGGTAGCGATATCAGCACCCCTACCCTGACACTCAACTACAGCAGCGACCCGGCATTGATGGCTGATAATCTATTCCAATTTGGCCTCTCACCTGAAGATGAGGCGCGGCAAGTGGCGGAACGCGCATGGCTCGACGGCTACAATCAGGCGCTTGCTATCGTGCCTGAGGGCGAATGGGGCACGCGTATCCTGCAAGCTTTTAATGAGAGCTGGGAGACGCTTAACGGCACGGTGGTTGAGCAGCAGCACTACGCCCCTAGCAAAAATGACTTTTCAGCACCGCTGCGTAATCTACTCAACATTGATGAGAGTGAGCAGCGCAAAAAAGCGCTGCAACAGCTACTCGGCACCCCTTTAAAATTTGAACCCCGCCGCAGGCAAGATGCTGATTTTGTTTTCATGGTCGCCTTTCCTAGACAAGCACGACTGATCAAGCCGCAACTCAAGTTCCATTACGCCGGCGGGCTGCCAGTTTATGCCACCTCTCACCTCTACTCTGGTCGCCAAGATAGGGAAGCGAACCGCGACCTTGATCAGATCACCTTTTGTGACATCCCGTGGGTGCTCAAACGCGAGCGCGATGAAAACAGCCTCAACCTGCGCATTCAAAAATTATGGCCTGAAAAAAACAGCCAATATACCCGCTTCTACGCCATGGGCATCGACGCTTACAATCTCATTCCAAAGATTAAACATATGGCAACCTTTCGCTATGAGCGCTACAACGGCGAGACGGGCTCTCTGAGCTTGGATGAGTCCAACCGCATCTTCCGACAACTGCCGTGGGCACGCTTTAAGCGCGGCATTGCCCGCCCGCTCTAACGCCACCCCACGCCACGGACGGCACCATGAGGCAGACTCAACAGCGCGGAGAGCAGGCAGAGCAAGTGGC
>JALSHQ010000134.1 GCA_026982145.1 Gammaproteobacteria bacterium
CTGCGCCGGTTGGGTTGCCGGGCGAGCAGAGGTAGAGCAGCTGGCAGCGCTGCCATGCTTCATCCGGCACGCTTTCAAAATCGGGCAGCCAGTGGTTCTCAGCGGTGGTGTTGATGAGCCACGGCTCAGCACCCGCCAGCAGTGCTGCACCCTCATAGATTTGGTAGAAAGGGTTGGGCATCATCACGAGTGGGCTAGGCTGGGTGCGGTCGATCACGGTTTGTGCAAAGGCGAAGAGCGCTTCGCGAGTGCCATTCACCGGAAGCACATGGCATTCGGCATTGATGCTGTCAGCAGGGAGTGAGAAGCGCGTGTTTAACCAACTGGCAATGGCCTCGCGTAGCGGGCGCACCCCTTTGGTTGCAGGGTAGTTTGCCAGCCCGTGTAGGTGGCTGATGAGTGCTTCGCTAACAAAGCGTGGCGGCGGCTGTTTGGGTTCGCCAATCGCTAGGTTGATGGCACTTAGCCGTTCGTCGGGAACGACCCCCGCCTTCAGCGCTGCTAATTTCTCAAAGGGGTAAGGTTGTAGTTTGGATAAATCAGGGTTCATGCGTGTTTAGTCGAATGTGGGTGAGCCGTGCTAAGGTAGGCAAAATTTCAAATGATTCGCCCAGTATAATTCATTCCGCTATATGCCGTCCAAACAGAGCCACATTATCTTGCCCGTACTGGCGCTATTACTCGGCGCGACCTTGTGGGGCGTTTTCTGGTATCCGCTACGTTTATTGGAGCAGCAGGGCCTGGTCGGATTGTGGGCAACACTGCTGATTTACGGTGCGGCATTGGTGGTAGGGCTGCCGGTCGTTCTCAAGCGTCGCTATCCGATAGTGCGGCCGCAGCTGCTATTGCTACTTGCTTGCGTGAGTGCGTGGTGCAATATCGCTTTTATTCTTGCCATTCTTGAAGGCAACGTGGTGCGGGTCACGCTGCTCTTTTTTCTTTCGCCGTTGTGGACGGTGCTGCTTAGCAAACTGCTGCTTGATGAGCCGCTAACCCGTGCCGCACGAATCACACTGCTGCTGGCATTGGCCGGCGCATTGATTATGTTGTGGGATGCTGAAATGGGGGTGCCGTGGCCACAGAGCCGTTCGGACTGGTTGGCACTCTCCTCTGGTTTTGCTTTTGCGCTGGCCAATGTGCTGATCCGTAAAATGGATGACGTTGAAATATGGGTTAAGACGATCTTCACTTGGGGAGGGACGGTTTCACTTGCCGTGGTGTGGATTCTGATTGCAGGCCTGCCGCTGCCGCAGGTTGAGTTTGAAGTGGTGGTGGGGGCGCTATCGCTCGGCGCGATCGGCATGGTGGTGATGACGTTGGCGGTGCTTCACGGCGTGAGCCATATGCCGGCACACCGCTCGGCGGTGATTTTGTTATTTGAACTGGTGGTCGGTGCCGTCTCGGCACAACTGCTGACGAGTGAAGAGGTGATGTTGAATGAGTGGCTCGGCGGGTTGCTGATTGTGTTGGCAGGGTGGTATGCCGCACGGCACCAGATGCGTGGCGCTGAGAGCTAAAGCGACCATAGCCAAAGCCGTTATTGCAGCACTCAGTGACGCTATCACTTATTTATGCAGCAAGCTTTTCCGGGGCAGGCCGATATATTACTGAAGATTGTAATCTCAGCCTGAGCTTGTTTTAATCAGGTTGACATTGTTGACCATGATACAGAAGGGAATGCTAAATAATGAAAGAACACCGCAGGGCGGAGCGTGTTGTCCCTTCGCAGCAGCCACTAGGCGAACTGATGCTCTATGTGGGCGAGCAATGTTTAGCTGTAAAGTCAGTGCGAGATGTATCTCCTTTTGGTATCGGTGTCTGTATTGATAAAGCGATTAGTAACGAGTCAAAAATTCGCATGAGATATAAAACCGGCGCAGATGATGTGCAGGTTTCTGGTGTTGTTGCCTGGAGTGCTCTGGTCGCAGAGGATGGCAGTAACGACGTTGCAGGCACTTATCGAACGGGTATTTGCTTGCAGCCTGCGGATGTGGAAGCGAACCTTGAATTTTACCGATTAATAACACGTTGCCGCTAGTGCCTAGTGCATGAGCGATTTTTATCGCGTCCCATACAAGCATGAATAAATCAGAGGTTCCTTAAACGTAACTCACTTGCTTACGCCTCAACGGCTTGCTCTATACTGCCAAATATGGAATGGCCACTGTCATCAAACATCTCTATTTTTATCTGATCACCCTGTTTTAGAAAGGGGGTTTTTGCGGTGCCATGTTCGATGTTTTCAATGGCTCGGCGTTCCGTGATGCATGAGAAACCGCGTGAGAGGTCAGTGCTAGAAACAGTCCCGGAGCCGATAATGGTGCCGCACCCCAGTGGGCGTGTCTTGGCCGCGTGCTGGATGAGTTGTGCAAAACTGAACTGCATTTCAGCACCCGCATCAGGGTTTCCAAACAGCTTATTATTGAGGTGTGTGGTCAACGGAAGATGAAGCTTGTTATTGCGCCAGTGGCGGCCCAGTTCTTCAGTGGTGGCCGCCACAGGTGAAAAGGCCGTGGGCGGTTTGCCGTGGATAAAACCAAACCCTTTAGCGAATTCGGAGGGGATCAAATTGCGCAGTGAAACGTCGTTGACCAGCATTAATAATTTGATATGGCTACCCGCATCCTCAGCACAAATGCCGCGCGGCACATCATCGGTGATCACCGCAACTTCAGATTCGAAATCAACCTCCCAAGCTTCATCCCCCTCATGGATCGCCTCGCGGGGGCCAATAAAGGCGTCACTACCGCCTTGGTACATTAAAGGCTCTGTAAGAAAATTGGGCGGCACCTTCGTGCCATCTGCCTTGCGCACCCGTTCAATGCGACTCAGATAAGCGCTTCCATCAAGCCATTGATAAGCGCGAGGCAGTGGCGCGCTGAGATTATAAAAGTTGAGGGGGCACCCTTCGAGTACCCCCTCGTTGAGTTCATTGTAGATCTCTTGCAGTTGAGGTTGGCAGACTTGCCAGTGCTCCAAAGCCTGCTGAAGTGTGGCAGCAATCTGAGGCACAGTGATGTAGTGTGATAGCGTACGATTCGTCACGATCAGCGCACCATCGCGCCCACCTGTTTTGATCGATGCGAGCTTCACCCTAGAATCCTCTCGACCTTTTTATATCCCTCAGGACTTGATGAGGCGATAGATGCATCGCTTCTTCGGTGGCATCGTAGTGAAGGTGTAAATTCCAGCCGAGTGATGCAAGCTACAAATGCGTGCGCACTAGGGGAGGTGCGATCGACGAACCTAGCATCGCCGTAACCGGTTGGATGATCTGCGTATTGCATGACGTCACCTCGTTACCCTAGAGTTTAAGCGCTCTCGGCAGGTGAGATCAATATAGTTTGGCGAAAGAGTGTTCGTTTGCAACAAAATATTTACGCCCCCTTTGATTGCGGGAGCAGGAGTCGCTTTTTTCAATTAGTAGTAATACAGAATGCCCTGCGCATCAGCGCAGGGCATTCTGTATTGTTAAGCCCAGTGGAGCTGCCATTTATTCGCTTGAATTGGGGTTATGACAGCGCTTTACGGCGACGACTCGCGAAGAGTGCAATCATGCCCATGCCCAAAAGCAGCAGACTTCCCGGCGCCGGCACGCCATGAATGTCTGTATCCGCGCCTTTTAGGTTTGACAATGCGGCATAATCAAAACCGTAAAAGTCGCCTGAGCCGTTGCGGTCAATGGTGACATCCAGTGTGCCACTCAAGTTGATTGAATCGAGTACATCTTGTGCCAAGTCGAAAAAACGCACTACGGTATTTGGAAAACCATCATTAAAAGCCCAATTTTGCAGAATGCCGTTGTAGCTTACTATGGTAGCGCCATAAGTACTGGCCTGAAAATCCGCCATATCGAACCACATGCTACCTTCCGTCCAGCCATTGCCGAGGCCTGTAAACGAAAATGTAGCCACGCTACCTATTTGGTCTAGCGGGCTGTAGAGGTCG
>JALSHQ010000135.1 GCA_026982145.1 Gammaproteobacteria bacterium
GCGTGAGCCACCCAATGGAATGAGCCAGATGTAATTATCTCGGAATGCGGAGACCGCGATAGCGTTATTCATGGCGCCATGCTGGCAGGAATTGGGGTGAGCGTCAACGTGGTAGCGATGCATTAAATATTCATTTTATTCAAACGACTACACTAGATCGTAGGTGTGCAGCAAGGTATGCTACCTGCATGGGAAGGAGAGATAAAACGGTTGAGCCAGACTGTAATGGCCGCATGGTTTGTACTGAGCGCGACCGTCTGCGCGACTGGTTCAAATCGCCCTTGGGGCAGCAGTTGGCGGCGCGTGAAAAGGAAGAGCTAGACAAAGTGCTGGTTAACCTATTTGGTTTTCACCTGTTGCAGGTGGGCTGCCTGTTGAATGAAGATATGACCACGGCCAGCCGCATTCTACACCGCGTTGTGGTGGATGGTGACCCGGATGAAACGGCAACGTTAGTCGCCATGTATGGCGTGCCGGACGCGCTGCCGATAGAGTCCGACAGTGTTGATGTCGTGCTGCTGCACCACACATTGGAATTTGAACTCAACCCACATGAAGTGTTACGTGAGATCGATCGCATTCTGGTGCCAGAAGGGCATGTCATTATTCTCGGCTTTAACCCGTGGAGCTGGTGGGGCGTGCGTCGCTTTTTATCTCGCCGTCGCGGCCCCCCGTGGTGTGGTCGCTTCAGAAGTGCGTGGCGCATGCGAGACTGGCTCTCGCTGTTAGGGTTCGATCATGAACTTTCACGCTGGTATTTTTTCCGGCCACCCGTGCAAAACGAGGGCATCATGCGCCGGCTTGAAGTCTTAGAGCGGGCAGGCGAACGGTGGTGGCCTTTTTCGGGCGGTGGCTTTCTGGTGGTGGGTAAAAAGCGCATATTCACCGGTACGCAGATTAAGCCTCGCTGGCGACCCAATGGTAGCTTGATTGACCCTCGCATTATTAAGCCCTCGGCCAGCAACTCCTCAACACGTACCCCCTCCGAGCGAAACCGGGAAAAATAGTGAAACAGAAAAATAGTGCAGTAACATTCGCACCTGATGTGACCGAAATATTTACCGATGGTGCCTGCCGCGGCAACCCCGGCCCTGGCGGCTGGGGAGCTCTGATGCGTTTTCAAGGCAAAGAGAAAAGCCTTTATGGTGCCGAGGCGCACACCACCAACAACCGCATGGAGTTAATGGCCGCAATCAAAGCGTTACAGGCGTTGAAGCGCCCGTGCAAGGTGAGCCTGACGACCGATTCGCAATATGTGCGCAAAGGGATCACCGAGTGGATCACGAACTGGAAAAAACGTGGCTGGAAGACCGCGGCGAAAAAGCCGGTAAAGAATGATGATTTGTGGCGTGAGCTGGATGCTGCCTGTGCACAACATCAAGTCGAGTGGCACTGGGTGCGCGGCCATACAGGCCACCGTGAAAATGAAATTGCCGATATGTTAGCCAATCAGGCGATTGATGAGATGGAAGCCAATTCATGAATCACGTGAACCACAACAGAGTGATGGATAGATGCGCCAGATTATTCTAGATACAGAAACGACGGGCCTTGAACCGAGGCAAGGGCACCGTATTATTGAGATCGGCTGCGTCGAGGTGATCGATAGACGCCTCACCGGGCGGCATTACCATCAGTACCTGCAGCCTGATCGTGAAATTGATGATGGTGCGATTGAGGTGCACGGCATCACCAATGAGTTTCTGCGTGACAAACCCCGTTTTTGCGATGTTGCCGCTGATTTCATCGAATTCATCAAGGGCGCTGAACTGGTGATCCACAACGCGCCATTCGACGTCGGCTTTATCAACCATGAGTTTCGTTTATTGAGCCGTACTCACGACTTGGTTGAAGCGTTTTGCGGCATTCTCGACACCCTTGCACTCGCGCGTAAAAAGCATCCGGGGCAGCGCAACAGCCTAGATGCATTGTGCAAGCGATACGATATCGACAATGCTCAACGGACGTTGCATGGCGCGCTGCTTGATGCGGAGATCCTTGCCGATGTCTATCTGATGATGACTGGTGGGCAGCGTAATCTGTTGCTGGGAGGTGAAGAGAGCGCTGGGGGCAGCAAAGCCCAAGCCATTAGGCGGGTGCAGTTAGCAGCGGGCGCACTTAAAGTGATGCGTGCCAGCGATGATGAGTTGCACGCACATGAAGGGAGGCTGGCCGCCATCGAACAAGAGAGCGGCTATTGCGTCTGGCGACAGCCTGAAAAAAATGTAGATGAGGTGAACTCTTGATGTTTAAAAGTATGAAACAATTTTTTGAAGAGCACGTTCAGTCTGCTATGGGCAGTGATGTGGGGGCAGATGAGCAGGCGTTACGCTTGGCAACCGCTGCATTGATGATCGAGATGACACGTGCTGATTTTGAAGTGACCGACAATGAACGCCGCGCGGTTGACAGTGCGCTGCGCGAGCTGTTTTCCATCAGTGACGAAGAGGCCAAAGGGCTGGCCGTACTGGCAGAAGCAGAAGTGGAGAGCGCCGCTTGCCTTTTTAGTTTTACGCGTATGGTGGATCAATCTTTCACCCAGCCACAGAAACAGCGTGTGGTCGAGATGTTATGGCGCGTTGCTTTTTCCGATACCCATAAAGATCATCATGAAGAGTATCTGGTGCGGAAAATCGCGGATCTGATTCATGTTTCACATGAGAACTTCATCAAAGCGCGCCATCGTGTAGAGCAGGGGCTGGCGGGTTAGCTCCTACGTTTGGTTCCGCGCCCACTGCCATGCGTCGGTAAGGTGGAATAAAGGCCTCGAGAATTGAGGTCAATGATAATTTTGATTTCCAACATGTGGTAGCAGCACTTGGGTACTGCTCAGTTTTTTAACAGATCGTTCGTTATGCGTTAAAAAATCCAAAGCACGGAGTAAACATGGAATTACAAGAACTGCTTGGCAAGTATAAAACGGATGAAGAGGCCGTGTTCAATACTTGGTTTATCAACAACGATGAACGCTTGAAAGCCTTTCGTTCAATAAGGCGTGGAGTCAAAAAAGTAATACAAGACATTAAAGCTCAAGAGTTTGGAAATGACTACAAAGGCTCATCTTTGGAATTTGTTTTAAATTGTATTACGGAACAAAAGCAAGTTTTTATGGGGGCATCACATGCCTTTTATTGGAAGCCAAAGCTTCGGATCCCTGATATTTATGAGAATGAAGAAAACAAGGTGGCATTTGGTCAGTTTCTTGAAAATTGCTATCACGCTACGAAGGAAGAGCAAATAATAAAAGAAATCATTCACCTCGACCAGCGAAAAATAAAGGGGTTAGGACCGGCCGTTGCCAATATTTTATATTTCCTCCACCCGGAAATTATTCCACCTTGTAATACAGCAATAATAAAAGGGTTTAACCATTTGTTTAAAGACCGCCTCAAACAGGGGTCATGGCAAGATTATCTTCGTATGCGTGAAATTATTATAGAAAAGAATAGCCAATATAGAAGTACACTTTCCAAAGACCTAGGTGCATTTTCCGGTTTTTTATTTGATGTTGGTGTTAAAAAAATAATGGTTGGTGATGAAGGCACGCTTTCTGAAAAAGAACAGTTAAAAATTGAGAGGATGCTTAAAAAAAGGCATAAAGAGGTTGTGGGTGAAAAGGAAGAGGAAGATTTACACACAGAAATGCAATATCACCTTCTGAAAATTGGCCATTCATTGGGATATGATGTTATTAGCGCATCAAATGACCGCTCTAGATGTCATGAAGGGAAAAATTTTTCATTCATAAGTTTGCTGAAATTTCCAGATATAGGGGTTGACAAAGATACCAATAGTACCATCGCTCTCATTGATGTGATGTGGTTTAAAAAAGGTACAAATAAAATTGTTGGTGCCTTTGAAGTAGAAAAAAGCACATCAATATATTCTGGGATTCTCAGGCTCACCGATTTATATTTTTCTTTTCCAGAAGACCCTTCATCACTGTT
>JALSHQ010000136.1 GCA_026982145.1 Gammaproteobacteria bacterium
AAGTGGCCCTTGGTGGCTAATCTTTTGCAATACGGTCTTCGATGGGCGGCGCACAAACCCCAGTTCAAGTTTCGCCTGCCAACCGAGCGGTGGTTGAATGTCGCCAGAGAGCTGCTGCGCTCTGGTCATACCGTTAAATACTTCTTCACTAGCGACTCGCTTAGCTCGTCGACGCTCCCACCGGCCACCCGCCGACCACGGTCAAGAATGTAAAAGCGATCGGCAACCTTACGCACAAAGGGAAGTTTCTGCTCCACCAATAGCACCGTCAAGCCAATCTCGCGATTCAGGGTACGGATCACATCCCCAATCTCAGCAACTACATTGGGCTGTATTCCTTCCGTCGGCTCATCCAGAATAAGTAGCTTGGGGTCAAGCACCAGTGCGCGTCCAATCGCCAATTGTTGCTGCTGGCCACCAGAAAGGTCGCCACCACGCCGCTGTAGCATCTCTTTGAGCACGGGGAAAAGCTCAAAAATAAAATCCGGTACCCGGCGCAGGCTGTCACGCCGTGCTGAAAGCCCAATCTTCAAATTCTCCTCAACGGTTAACAGTGGGAATATTTGACGCCCTTGCGGCACATAAGCAACACCCAAGCGGGCACGCTGCTCCATGCGCATCTGGTTCAGCGGCTCCCCTTGGTAGTCAATCTTACCCGACTCAATTTCCAGCGCCCCCATAATGCAACTCAATAGGGTGGTTTTGCCCACGCCGTTGCGACCCATCAAACAGGTACACTCCCCTAGGGTGACCTCCAAATCAATATCCCATAGCGTGTGGCTCTGCCCGTAATACTGATTGAGCCCTGTGATGGTGAGCATTACCCTTCCCCTAGGTAGACTTCGATAACACGCGGATCATTCTGCACCTGTTCCATTTTCCCCTCTGACAATACACTCCCCTGATGCAATACCGTTACAGTGCGGGCAATCGAGCGGACAAAATCCATATCGTGCTCCACCACGACAACGGTGTGGTCACCCGCCAGAGAGATCAACAACTCTGCCGTACGATCCATCTCTTGGTGGGTCATGCCGGCAACCGGCTCATCAACCAATAGGAGCTGCGGCCGCTGCATCAGTAACATGCCGATCTCTAACCACTGTTTCTGTCCATGGGAAAGCTTTTCCGCAAGCGCATGGCTCTCATCACAGAGGTTAATGGTCGTCAGTACCGCCTCGATGTGATCCCGCTGCTCACCACTCATACTGGCAGTCAGCAGCGCCCAGACACCTCTATCCTGCGTCATCGAAAGTTCCAAATTCTGAAATACCGTCAACGATTCAAATACTGTTGGTTTCTGAAATTTTCGCCCAATCCCCGCTTCTGCAATAGCAGGCTCATCCATCTCAAGCAGATTGAGACGCTGACCAAACCAAACCTCGCCCTCATCCGGCCGGGTTCTGCCGGTAATGATATCCATCATGGTCGACTTTCCAGCGCCGTTAGGGCCAATAATGCAGCGTAACTCACCCGCCTCAAGGTAGAGATTGAGGTTATTGATCGCTTTGAAACCATCAAAGCTTTTTGAAACCCCCTCCATGTAGAGGATCATATTATGGCTAAGGTCTAACTGTGGCGCTTCCTTTTTAACCAGAAAGTCAAACACCCGGTCACGCCGCCGAAAATCATCAAGTGACTTCACCATGCTCATCCCTTCGCTGCCTTGTGTCGGCGAATCCCAGCTATCCCCTTGGGTAGATAGAGCGTGACAAGAATAAATAATGCGCCTAGGGTGAACAGCCAGATCTCTGGCATCACAGTGGTAAAGTAACTCTTAGAGTAATTCACCAGTAGCGCACCTATGGCGGCACCGTAGAGTGTTGCGCGTCCGCCAATAGCGACCCAGACAATCAGCTCAATTGAATTCAGCGGCGAAAATTCACCCGGGTTGATGATGCCCACCTGCGGCACATAGAGTGCGCCAGCAACGCCAGCCAAAACGGCTGAAAAAGTGAAGACCCATAGCTTTATTTTTTCAACACGGTACCCGATAAAACGGCTACGGCTTTCGGCGTCCCGAATCGCGACACAAGCAAGGCCCAGCCGGGAGCGTACAATATAGCGAGAGATTAAATAGCCGAGTGCAAGCGCAACAACTGAAGCGATAAAGAGCACAATGCGTGTGGAGTCCTCACGCAGGCTAAAGCCTAGGATATCTTTAAAGTCCGTCAGCCCATTATTGCCACCAAACCCCATTTCGTTACGGAAAAAAGCGAGCATCAACGCGTAGGTTAACGCTTGGGTGATGATCGAAAGATAGACACCGGAGACTCGAGATTTGAATGCCAAGTAACCAAATATATAGGCCAACACCCCAGGCACGACCATCACCATCAACAGCGCAAACCAGAACATATCGAAGCCATACCAAAACCACGGCAGCTCCTGCCAGTTAAGGAAGACCATAAAGTCGGGTAGAAGTGGATCCCCATAGACACCCCGGTCACCCACTTGACGCATCAAATACATCCCCATGGCGTAACCACCAAGCGCGAAAAAAGCGCTGTGGCCAAGGCTCAAAATACCGAGATAACCCCATACAAGATCAGCTGCGATGGCGAGCAGCGCATAGGTCAGATACTTCCCCAAAAGGGTCACGTTGTAGGTAGAAAAATGAAGCAGGCTCTCAGGTGGCACCAACAGATTCAGAACCGGCACCACCACACCAATGAGTAGCAGCACTCCAAGAAACCAGCGATCCGCATTATCGGTCTGAACAAAACGAGAAGTTAGCATAACGGTTAATCCTCCGCCGCACGTCCGCGCTGCGGAAATAGCCCTTTAGGGCGTTTTTGAATAAATAGAATAATGAAAATCAACACTAGGATCTTCGCCAGTACCGCCCCGGCCCACGGCTCCAGAATTTTATTGGCCACACCAAGACTAAGCCCTGCAACCAGCGTCCCCCATAGGTTGCCGACCCCGCCAAAAACCACCACCATAAACGAGTCGATGATATAAGCTTGGCCTAAGTTGGGACCCACATTGGTCAGCAGGCTCAAACCAACACCTGCGATACCCGCAATCCCCGCGCCCAGGCCAAAGGTCATGGCATCAACCCAGTCAGAGCGCACCCCCATTGCGCGCGCCATCATGCGGTTTTGAGAGACCGCACGCACCTGCAATCCGAGCGGCGTTTTTTTCATAATAGCAATCAACACAATGAACACGGCGATACAGAAAAAGATGAGGTACATTCGGTTCCATGTCAATGCCAGCACTTCATTCACTTGCCACGCACCGGACATCCATTCTGGCGTCTCGACGGTGCGGTTAAGTGGCGAGAAGATGGTACGAACGGCTTGCTGCAGAATGAGGCTAATGCCGAAGGTCGCCAGCAGCGTCTCTAACGGGCGCCCATAAAGGTGGCGAATTACACCCCGCTCAATGGCGACCCCGACCAGTCCTGCAACAACAAATGCAGCAGGAATAGCAACAATAATGGAAGCGCCTATATTATTTGGCATGAGCGTCTGTACCACGAAGGTGGTATACGCACCGATCATGATTAACTCACCGTGCGCCATGTTAATCACCCCCATCACGCCAAAAGTGATCGCAAGGCCGATGGCGGCTAAGGCCAGCACTGAGCCTAGGCTTAGCCCAAAAAAGATGGTTTCAAGTATCGAGTAGAACTCTTTTCTGCTTTCGATAGACTGCACTGCCAAGTTTACCGATTTTTCCAACTGAGCATCCGGTGGCTGGTAACGGTTTAATGCATTCAATGCAATGGGGTTAAGCGTCGCTCCAAGCAGAGCAATCGCATCAGCATGCTGCACACGTTGACCATTCAGTAGCGTATTAATCGCAAGTAATAACTGCATAGCAGATTTAACTTCGCCATCACTTTCTTGCGCCATTAAACGACTCACAAGCTCAATGGATGCCTCAGTGGGT
>JALSHQ010000137.1 GCA_026982145.1 Gammaproteobacteria bacterium
TTTCAATTTAACGCCTATGCCGAAGGGGTGGAGGTGACCTTGGTGCCACTAAAGTTGCGCACCCCCCGCTTTACTCCCAAAGGGGCTGATAGCATCGCCTCTTCTGTGAGCGCGCGTGCCGGATTAGTGCGCGAGTTGATCTCGAATCCAGGCCAGCTGCTTGAAATTTCTGAAGAGGGAGTCGCGCTCGGATTGCTATCCATTGAAAATGGCCGTCCAATGTGGCTTGACCGTGGGTTGCTGCGTCGCCCGATGCGATCACCCAACGAGCCATACCAGTTACAGCGTGATCTTCAGGTGCATTATGAAGAGTTGTTTCAGGATGTATTGCAGATGCGTGAGCAGAGTGCGCGTCGGCAGGAGTTCCCTGCAGCACATTACTTCTCACTACTGCCCCCCTTCGGTTCGGTGCCGCGCGATAGCATCGACCCAGAACGCGGCAAGCAGGGCTATTTCCCTGAAAGCTTCGACGTGAGTATTGCCCCTGTTCGGGAAGATGACTTACCGACCATTCTGGCGCAGAGCGAGGCGCTTGACCCCATTGATCTGGAGAAAGAGCGTGATGTCGATATTATGCTGCTGGTACCGATGGGGGATCATGACTTTGCATGGCGCGCACGCCAGCTTGAACAGAATGACGATGGCCACAATAAACTCGTTCATGTCGACCCACTAGCACTGAGGCTTTACGGCAAGGGTGAACTGCCTGCTGATAGCACCAATGCAGCCGTGTGGCGCGCCATCTGGGCAGAGACGAACCAGTTGATCTATGTGCGCCGTCCCACACGTGTTGCCGAAACCCAGGTGAGTGCCGTGGTGCTGGCTAGCGGTTATGAGCGTCCTGATCCTGAGGCAGGGTTACCGCCAGATATGGAAGCGTTTGGGCTGGAGAAAGTTCGGCTGGAAGAGGCGCTCTCAGCACTACAAAAAGAGAATGCCGCGCTCCAAGCTGAATTAGAAGAAGACCGGGGTGAACAGCTGGCAGAGGCAGAAGCGCGCATTGAAACATTGCAGAAGGAAATTGCCATATTGCTCGCCCGCTTGTCTGAGGATGATGCCGAAATTCCGGGTCAGATTGCCGAGTTGAACAGTGAAAATAATCGATTACGGCAACAGCTTGCTGAGGCGAATGAATTGATCGAGCAGCTTCAACAAGGCAATGGTAATAGCAATGACGCTGCATTACAGGCAGAGATTAGCGTGCTGACGCAGCGTTTAAAAGAGGCTGAAGCGACCATCGAAGCGCTTAAAAATCGAGGCGATGGGGCAGAGGGTGTGCGCCCCCCATCGATTGAAGAGCTGGTGCGTTATCGTGGGGTGAAGAATGAGGTGGCGCTCAAGGCTGCGACAGAACAAGTAGTGAAGGACGATCCGCAGCGGCTTGGCATCATCAGTTCAATCCTGCTCTATGCAGACCGAAAATATGACGCGCCACTCTGGCCGACATTATTGCTACTGGCAGATAACAAACGCCTCTTCCAATTCTTAGCATTGCTGAGAGAGGACAGTGGTCGGCGTTCCATTGCTGAAGTAGTGGTGAAAGAGGCGCAGGTCATCGGTGTGAATGATAATAACCTGCTCCTGATGTGGCAGGCGCTGTTGAAAGAGGAGCAGCCAGTGGATAGATCGACCAACAGCCCCGTAAATCGAGCAGATAACAGGTTTTTTGACCGCGTGGTGATGCCGAGCATTGTTGATAACAGCGACTTTTCGGCAGTGAAAGTGGTGCCTCTCGAAGTACTCGCCAAAAACAGAGGATTTAATGATGAAGCTATACTGAAGGATCTGCTGAGTGTTGTTGGAAGAGACCCAGCGCTTGTCGCCCTTATCAACCAGATCGCAGCACTGGTTGCCCCTCGTTATGATGTTGCACTGTGGCGTTCGCTGCCTGCCATCATTAAAGGTGAAGCAGCCGAGAAATTCCGAGACTTTCTGCTCAAGGCAGTGCAGCGTGACATGCCACTTGGGTTGGCGGTGGCCACAACCAACCGCCGCTATCAGCTCAATGCAAAACTACGCTCGGCGTGGGCTGATCTGGACCTTGAGAGGTAACCGCCATGCATAAGCCGATACATCTCCACCCACTCTCCGCCAATAGCGACAGTCAGCGGCTCAATATGGTGGCAGGTCGTCATCTCTCTGAGCAGGAGTTTGACTTGATGCAGCGCTATGTTGATCAACGCTGTGAAAAACTGTTGCTAGCGCGTTACTCGGGGATTGTAGAGGGGTTGGCTGTCAGCGTTAACCATAATGGGAGTGAGATCAACGTACGGGTTCAGCCGGGCGTTGCGATCAGTGGTGATGGTCGAGCCGTACGGCTCTTCTATCCGCTTGACCTTGATTGGCCCTCGCTGCTGGAGGAGTACCAAGCGAGCGTGATGCCACTTGATGCCGCACCATCCCCGGTGCATGGCTTCTATTTTATTACTTTGAAGCAGAGCGTTGGACGGTTAGATGAGAGTGACGGGGCAGAGCCGTGCCAGTGTCTTGACCCTAACCCACTCAGAGATAGCCGTATCGAAACCTTTGCAACACTGGGTCTGATGGCGCTCTCAGACATTGAGTCGCTAATGGAGATGCCCCCCGAGCGTGCGATCAACCGCCTGTTGGTCTCAAGGATAAACAAACAGATCTTTGACCCTGTGACTCATGCAATACCACTGGCGTTGGTGAAGGTTGAGCACGGGGTGCTGACGTGGGTCGACTCGCTGGCTGGGCGTTATATGGCTGAGAAAGATTCAACATATCAAAATTTTCTGCGCGTTTGGGAGTCGTTGCTTCCTTCAAAACGTCTTGATATCAAAAGCGAGCGCTCGAATTCACTTGCCGAAAATATCGGCCTTGATTATCTACCCGCTGCCGGTAGCTTTCCTACAATGTTGGTGAGCGACATTGCAGGCAGTGAAGATAGCAACGATGCTCGCAAATGGCTGCCACCTGAAATTCATTTTGCTGCCCGTAGCATTGAAGTGGAGCTGCTCCCGGTGCCCGCCTCCACGGTGCAGGCGGTGATCGATAAGGAGTTCAGTCGGGGGGTTGTAGACCTCGTTCACTACCAACAGGATCGCATCCGTTTGATGGTGGCGGTTGATGATGATGCCTACCGCCCTCAATTGATGAACCTACCCGAAATCGATGCGGCGCTGGTGGATGAACTCTATCGGCGCGAGGTCGATGCCACATCGGGCTTTAACGAATGGGCTAATCAGTATCAATTACTTTATGGTGGGTTAGATCGTGATGCATCATTTTCGCCAAGTAACCTTCCCGATGATGATACTCAGGCGCTGTTCGATGCTATCTATATTGCGCCTGGACCAGAGGGCGTTTATGTCAACATTACTAATGATGAGCAGCGCTCGAACCTGAAAATCCCGGTGCCGCTGCCTGCGCCACTCGCGACGGTTGACTACCTCAAGGCACTTTCCACAAAACAGAGTGGTCGCCCATACAGCCTGCCAACACCTGAAGCGCCGGGTGACCTTCAAGTGGTCGATGTTGCACGGGAGGTCGTTTCTGATGATGGACTCTATCGCCAGCAGTTTGATCTGAAACAGGCGATCGAACGCATCGAAGAGGATCTTGAAACCAGCTTTGAACTGCTCGATGAGTTTAGCGATTTTATTTCGGTACAGCGCCAGCACCTTGATTCAATCACTGTCTCATTTGCAAGCTTATCTGGTGGTGTTCAGGGAGACGGCAGTGGGCTTAATTTGATGCGCTGGAGTGGTGCAGCGAGATTCATTCCACAAAAGAGTTCGGTAAAAGGCTAAACGGAGAAAGCAATGGCGAAAGATAAAAATATTGGAACAGCCGCTTGGTCCGTTGATGGCATTACTATAGCCAATGAAGCCG
>JALSHQ010000138.1 GCA_026982145.1 Gammaproteobacteria bacterium
TCGTTGCTGGTCGAAGTGCTCCATTTTTTGAGGAATCGCCATGAGCCCGTGTAGCTTGATGCGTGGTAGCGTAGAGATTTCAGCCACCAGAGAGGGGAGTTCGCTTAATGTTGTGCCGGACTTGTTAGCTTCGCTGTTTATATTAAGTTGCAGGCAGATATTCAGGTCGGTCAGCGCATCGGGTCGCTGTGCACTTAATCTTTTGGCAACTTTTAGGCTGCTGACACTCTGCACCCAGTCAAAATTTTCTGCGATGGCACGTGTTTTATTGGATTGAATGGCACCAATGTAATGCCAAATGAGTGGCAGCTTTCGTAGCGCAGTGATCTTATCCAGCGCCTCTTGCAGGTAATTCTCGCCAAAGTGGTATTGCTGTTGTTCAAAGGCCGCCATCACGGCTGTAGCGGGTTGTGTTTTGCTCACAGCGAGCAACTCGACGCTACCCGGCGGTCTGCCATATTTTATTTCGGCCGCGTTGATCTGCTGGCGTGCTTGCTCAATGTTCTGTTTGATGGCAGTGTCGGTTGGCATAAGTGCCGCCTATTTTAGTGGTTTATATGGCTGAGTCCAGCGTGGATATGGCGGGTTTTATACGGCCTGTGACGTGTTGGTGGCTGTTCAAGATGTATATGGAAATGCCGTTAAGTGACAGCAAGCGAAAGAATTGTTTATTTCGCTAATCTGTCATCTGTTTTATCGCGGTGAACTGCTCTATCAGGAGGAGAATTGAATGGATATTGCTGAACTACTTGCATTTAGCGTTAAAAGTAACGCATCGGATCTGCATCTCTCGGCCGAATTGCCGCCGATGATTCGTGTCGATGGTGACATCCGCCGCATCAACGTTCCCGCGCTGGATAATAAGACAGTTCATAATATGATCTACGATATTATGAACGATAAGCAGCGTAAAGATTTTGAAGAGTTTCTGGAGACCGATTTCTCGTTTGAAATTCCCGGGCTGGCGCGCTTTCGTGTGAATGCCTTTAACCATAATCGAGGTGTGGGTGCAGTATTTAGAACGATTCCCTCGACGATTCTTTCGTTGGAAGAGCTGGGCGCACCGTCTGTATTTGAAGATATTGCCGATACGCCTCGAGGCATTGTGCTTGTGACGGGGCCGACCGGTTCCGGTAAATCGACCACACTAGCGGCGATGATGGATTATAAAAATAACACTGAATATGGCCATATTTTGACGCTTGAGGATCCGATCGAATTTGTTCATCAGAGCAAAAAATGCCTAGTGAATCAGCGTGAAATTCATCGGGATTCATTAGGCTTTGCCGAGGCGCTGCGTTCAGCGTTACGCGAAGATCCCGATATTATTTTGGTGGGTGAAATGCGTGACCCTGAAACGATCGGGCTGGCGCTCTCCGCGGCGGAAACGGGTCATCTAGTGTTTGGGACGCTACATACTAGCTCCGCTGCAAAAACCATTGATCGCGTGATCGATGTTTTTCCCGCAGCAGAGAAAGAGATGATTCGTTCGATGTTGTCTGAATCGTTAAAGGCGGTGATCTCGCAGACACTGTTGAAAAAAGTGGGGGGTGGGCGGATTGCCGCGCATGAAATCATGATCGGTACGCCGGCGATTCGAAATCTGATTCGTGAAAATAAAATCCCGCAGATGTTCTCTGCCATCCAAACGGGGCAGGCGTTAGGGATGCAGACGCTCGACCAAAACCTTCAGGAACTGATCCAAAAAGGGCTCATTACCAAGCAAGATGCGGCGCTGAAGGCCGCGAATAAGGCTGACTTTACGTAAGCATTGTAGAGCGGGCTGTAGCTGTTAGCGCAAGCTAATAACAGGCCAGCCTTGTGCTTTAGCGTATTGTGCTAGGGCTTTATCGGGGTCGACTGCAACCGGATGAGTCACTAGCTCTAGCAGCGGAAGGTCGTTGTGAGAGTCGGAGTAAAACCAGCTATTATCCAAATTTAGCCCTGTGTTTTGCAGCCACAGCTTTAACCGCTCCACTTTGCCTTCGCGAAAGCTTGGTGTGCCGGTGACCTTGCCGGTGTATTGGCCATCGCTCATTTCAGCCTCTGTGGCAATCAAGTGAGGGATGCCGAGGCGCTCTGCAATCGGCGCGGTCACGAAGCTGTTGGTGGCCGTGATAATCAGCAGGGTCTTACCGCTGTTGCGATGTTTTTCGATCAACGCCTCAGCTGGGGCTAACATCACGGGGGCGATTTTCTCCGCTAAAAACTGTTTGCGCCAGCGATGTAATGTTTCGATGTCATGCGCGGCCAACGGCGCGAGCTGAAAAGCGAGGAACTCATCGATATCGAGTGTGCCGGCCACATACTCATCATAAAAACGTTGGTTTTCTTGTTGATGCTCTAAGCCCACAATGCCTTGTTCTGTAAGGAACTGGCTCCAGAGATAGTCGCTATCGCCTCCGATCAGGGTGTTATCAAGGTCAAAAATGGCCAAACTCAAAGGGGAGCCTCTTTAGGTATTGTGGGTGCAGCAGCGCTGCGGGAGTGAGCCTGCTTATAATGATATTGTCAGGTGCTAATTTGTGCTCAAATAGTTAATTATGTGACAATCGTCACAACTATAGCATTTTTACGAGGCTTAGCTAGTGATCGATCTTGACGGATATAGAGCTAATGTGGGCATTATCCTGAATAATCGGGACGGAAAGCTGCTGTGGGCGCGTCGGATCGGTCAGGATGCGTGGCAATTTCCACAGGGTGGTATCCAGCCGAATGAATCTCCTGAAGAAGCGATGTACCGAGAACTTCATGAGGAGGTTGGTCTAATACCCGCCCATGTTTCCATTCTTGGGCGCACTCATGGCTGGCTGCGTTATCGTCTGCCTAAAGGATTGATTCGCCACCAGAGCAAGCCGCTCTGCATTGGGCAGAAACAGATCTGGTTTCTGCTTGAGCTAACAGGCGATGAGCACGATGTGAGGCTAGATGTGACTGCCAATCCCGAGTTTGATCACTGGCGCTGGATTGATTATTGGGCGCCACTGGATGAGGTGGTCTCTTTTAAACGTGATGTATACGCACATGCGCTGGCTGAATTGGAGCCGCTGGTTACTGTTCAAGGGGGCTATTAGTCGCTGGGCTGATTGTGTTGGTTGCCTCTTCCTCTGTTTTATTTCTATTATGTGGGCTGGCAGATAATAAGCTGCCGCCATTTCATTGCGTCTGTGTTAGCCAAGGAATAAAAAATGAGGAAAACTGTTTTGCTCTCTTGGAGCAGCGGCAAAGATAGTGCGTGGGCGTTGCACTTGCTGCGTCAGCAGGATGAATTTGAAGTGGTTGGGTTGTTTACCACTGTGAACCAACGGCATGAGCGCGTTGCGATGCACGCCGTACGGCATGAACTGCTTGCACTGCAGGCACAGTGCGCAGGTTTACCGCTTGAGGTGATTGAGATTCCAGACCCTTGCAGCAATGCCGATTATGAATTACACATGGCCGCATTTGTTGAGTGCTGTCGGCAGCAAAAGGTCGACTGCTTTGCTTTTGGTGATCTTTACCTAGAAGATATCCGTGCATACCGTGAGCAGAAACTGGCCGGTAGTGGTATTGAGGCGATCTTTCCTTTGTGGGGAATGCCAACGGCCACCCTCTCTGCGCAGATGATTGATAGCGGTGTGCGGGCGCACCTCACCTGCATTGACCCACGACACCTCGCGGCTGATTTTGCAGGCAGAGCCTTTGACCATGCACTGCTTGAAGCGTTGCCTGCCGCTGTTGATCCGTGCGGCGAAAATGGCGAATTTCACAGCTTTGTCTCTGCTGGGCCGATGTTTGATGGCGACATTGATGTTACCGTCGGTGAGGTGGTGGCGCGAGGCGGTTTTGTCTTTGCTGATCTGCTGCTGACT
>JALSHQ010000139.1 GCA_026982145.1 Gammaproteobacteria bacterium
CTGCCTGAGCTTGATTAACAACCATGTTAGCGCTTAACTTTTCCTCAGGTTGTCCAGTTGAAGGGGGCCACTTCTAATCGTAATAAACTCCTGATAACGGTTAAATTTTAATCGAATCGGATTTTTAGCTTATTGGGAGCATTAAAAGGGATTGTGTTTTCACCCTTGCCCCTTTAACCTTGAGCTTTTAGTAACAATTAATTGATATGAATCTGAATTATCTTGAGTTTGAGCAGCCGATCGCCGAAATGGAGGCGAAGATTGAAGAGCTGCGTAATGTAGGTAGCGATAACGACATCAACATCAGTGAAGAGCTGGCGCGCCTAGAGGAAAAATGCACCTCAATGACGGAGGCCATTTTTTCGAAGTTGACATCTTGGCAAGTTTCTCAGTTGGCGCGCCATCCACTACGCCCCTACACGCTCGACTATATCGAGCGCATGTTCACTGACTTTGAAGAGCTTCATGGCGATCGAATGTTTGCTGATGATGCTGCGATAGTCGGCGGTGTGGCGCGTCTTGATGAGCGCCCCGTCATGGTGATTGGTCACCAGAAAGGGCGCGATACCAAAGAAAAAGTACGCCGTAATTTTGGGATGCCACGGCCAGAAGGGTACCGTAAAGCGCAACGACTCATGGAAGTGGCCGAGCGCTTTAAAATGCCGGTGCTGACATTTATCGACACCCCAGGTGCTTACCCTGGTATTGATGCTGAAGAGCGTGGCCAGAGTGAGGCGATTGCGCGCAACCTACGAGTGATGTCTCAGCTAAAGACACCGATTGTCTGCACTGTTATTGGTGAGGGTGGCTCGGGTGGCGCGCTGGCGGTGGGTGTGGGCGACCGAGTATCGATGTTGCAATACAGCACCTATTCGGTGATTTCACCTGAAGGCTGTGCCTCTATTCTGTGGAAGAGCGCCGATAAAGCCGAAGATGCGGCCGAGGCGATGGGGATTACCTCCAGCCGCCTCATGGAGCTGGGGTTGATTGATGAAGTGGTCGATGAGCCGCTGGGGGCGGCACACCGAAATGTTGACATGATGGCATACCGTCTGAAGCTTTCGATCAAAAAAACGCTCACTGAGTTTGATGGGATGGCGCTTGATCAGCTCATTGAGCGCCGTTACCAGCGATTGATGAGTTACGGTAATTTCAAAAGCGAGTGAGTAGGCCAGTGGTCAACACGGCCGCAACCGATCTATTACAGCAACTGTACACCACGCTGGCAACCCTACCGGCCAACCGCTATTGGGTGGCCTATAGCGGCGGTGTGGATTCTCATGTGCTGCTTCACGCGATGGCCTCACTGCGCCCGAAACTCTCAGCGACACTGAACGCAGTGCATGTTAACCACGGCCTTAACCCAGCAGCAAAAGAGTGGGCGGCTCACGCCGCTGCAGTGTGTGACGCGCTGGATATCCCCTGTCATCTGTTTAATATTGATGCGCAGTCTGCAAAAGGCGAAAGCCCAGAGGCGGCTGCCCGTGCGGGGCGGTACCACGCATTTTCACAATTGATCGATGAGGGCGATCTGCTGTTAACCGCGCACCATCAGCAAGATCAGGCTGAAACGTTGCTGCTCCAGCTCTGCCGCGGTGCCGGCCCCGCAGGCTTGGCAGCGATGCCATTTGTGGTCTCTTTCTCAAGAGGCATGTTGGCACGCCCGCTGTTGGCTGTAAGTCAGGCGCTGATAAACCGTTACGCACAAGAGAAATCATTGCAGTGGGTTGAAGACCCCAGTAACCAGCAGTTAGACGTTGAACGCAATTATCTGCGCCATGAGGTGGTGCCAAAGCTCACGGTGCACTGGCCAGCATTTGCGAAAACAGCCGCGCGTTCAGCAGCCCACTGTGCTGATGCTTCAGCCCTGCTTGACGAGTTGGCGGCCGAGGATTTGAAACGCAGCTCCAAATGGGAAGTCGGCCACCCCGTTCCGGCGCAACTTTCAGTTATTTTTTTGCAAGGAATGATGCCGGAGCGGCGTCGAAATTTATTAAGATTTTGGATTAAAAAAAACGAATTACCTATTGTTTCTGAAAGAATATTATATCAAATAGAGTCTTCGCTACTTAATGCTAGAGCTGATGCAGCACCGTTGGTACAATGGGCTGGGGGCGATCTGCGCCGCTACCGAGGGCACCTTTACGCGATGCCACCACTCGCACCTTTTGATCGCTCGATGGTGTACCCATGGCGATGGCAAGAGAAACCGCTTGAGTTGCCAGCATCGCTCGGTACGTTGGTGGCACATACGCACAAAATGGGTGGCGAAGATGAATCACCCTCTGGATTAAGCTTTGCTCAGTGTGAGAATTTCCCGGTGACAGTGCGCTTTAGGCAGGGTGGGGAGCGCTGCCGCTTAGTTGGGCGCGCTCATCATCACGCATTAAAAGATCTGCTTCAGCAAGCAGGGGTGCCACCATGGCTGCGAGACCGTATCCCCCTCATTTTTCTGGGTGACCAGCTTGCTGCAGCGGTCGGGCTCTTCTGCTGCGCACCTTTTCATGCTCAAAAGGGAGAAACCAAAGTGGTGTTTTCGATTCACTGAGTGGTGTCCTTTGATGATTCCCATAGAAAAATTTTTTCACTATCAAATAAAATTCGATTGAGCCAGCGAGGTGCTTCTTGTAATATAGACCCCCGTCCTGTTTGTTGATCCAAATACAAACTTTTTACTATTTAGGTGTTCATGACCAAATATATTTTTGTGACTGGCGGTGTGGTTTCCTCTCTTGGGAAAGGCATTGCCTCCGCCTCTTTGGGCGCCATTCTTGAAGCGCGGGGGCTGAAAGTGACCCTGATCAAACTAGATCCCTACATTAATGTAGATCCCGGCACGATGAGCCCATTTCAACACGGTGAGGTCTTTGTGACGGAGGACGGCGCAGAAACCGACCTCGACTTGGGTCACTACGAGCGCTATGTGCGCACCACGATGAAGAAACACAACAACTTCACCACTGGGCGTATTTACGAGACGGTGCTTGCCAAAGAGCGCCGGGGCGATTATCTGGGTGCCACCGTGCAGGTGATTCCGCACATCACTGATGAAATCATCAACCATATTAAAGCAGGCAGTGGCGATGCTGAGATTGTGCTGGTTGAAGTGGGTGGCACCGTCGGCGATATCGAATCACTGCCATTTCTTGAAGCGATCCGCCAGATGGGGATTGAATTGGGGCGAGAAAATGCGATCTTCATTCATTTAACGCTGGTACCGTACATTCCCTCCGCCGGTGAAATTAAGACCAAACCGACCCAGCACTCGGTAAAAGAGTTGCGCTCGATCGGTATTCAACCCGACATTTTGCTCTGCCGCAGTGATCGCCAATTACCAGAGCCTGAGCGCCGTAAGATTGCGCTGTTCACTAATGTGGATAACAAAGCGGTGATCTCAGCGATGGACTCAGACAGCATCTACAAAATCCCACTGATGCTTCATGAACAAGGGTTGGATTCCATCACCACTGAAAAGCTCCGTATCGATGCGCCCGTCGCAGATTTGAGTGAATGGATTGAGATTAAGCAGCGCCTTGAAAGCCCAACGGCTATCGTGACAGTAGCGATGGTGGGTAAATATATGACCCTTACAGACGCTTACAAATCGATCTCCGAGTCACTGATTCATGCCGGTCTTCAGACGCATACGAAAGTTAACATTATCTATATCGACTCTGAAGAGATCGAAAAAAATGGCACTGGCTGCCTCGGTGTTGTTGATGCAATTTTGGTGCCAGGTGGTTTTGGCGAGCGCGGTGTCGAAGGGAAAATCGAGACGGTGCGTTATGCGCGTGAAAACAACGTCCCTTACTTTGGTATCTGTTTAGGGATGCAAGTCGCCGTGGCTGAG
>JALSHQ010000140.1 GCA_026982145.1 Gammaproteobacteria bacterium
TAATGGTAGCGCAACGCTTAAGCGTACCCAACAAGGTCATATGACCGATTCAGGCCTTTCTGCTTCATCTGCCCCACTGTTATATCGCATTCCAACTCAGCCATCACTCGATGGTAATACCGTAAATGCTCAGCTTGAACAAGCCGAGTTCGCGAAAAATGCAGTGGAATACCAAGCATCATTTAATTTTCTTAACGGCCGGATCAAAGGCTTAATGACGGCACTTAAAGGAGAATAGCCGTGTCACTAATGAATGTATTTAATATTTCAAGTTCTGCGATGAATGCGCAGTCAGTCAGGCTTAATACTACCGCAAGCAACCTTGCAAATGCAGAGAGTGTGAGCAGCAGTGAGGCAGAGGCGTACCGCGCACGGCAGCCACTCTTTGAGGCCGTGATAAATAATATTAGTGGTGAAGTCAGCGGCGTTAAGGTCACGGACGTTGTTAAGAGTGAGGCACCCGTCATGAAACAGTATTCGCCAGGGAATCCGATGGCTGATAAGGAAGGGTATATTTATCGCTCAAACGTCAACACGATGGAGGAGATGGCAAACATGATCTCTGCTTCTCGCTCTTATCAAAATAATGTGGAAGTGATGAATACCTCGAAACAGATGTTGATTCAGACACTGAGACTTGGTCAATAATTTTATAGTGTGATTTCGGAGATTTGATATGCCTGCAATAGAGCAAAGTACATTGGAAAATCTGAATATTTCCCAGCGCCCGCAAGCAAAAAGCGGAAGTGAAATTGGGCAGGAAGAGTTTTTGAAGCTGATGACTGCACAGATGAATAATCAAGATCCAATGAAACCGATGACCGATGGTGAGTTTTTCACCCAGATTGCGCAGTTTAGTAGTGTCGCTGGTATTCAGGATCTACAGGATTCATTTTCACAGGTGGCAAGCGCGCTGCAATCTAACCAGGCGCTTCAAGCCTCAACCATGGTGGGGCGAACGGTAATGATCCCTTCCGGTGAGGCTGTATTCAATGGTGAAGAGCCCGTTTCTGGAAAAGTGAGTGTTACTGATGCAACCAATGCACTCACGATTAATATTTTAGACACCAGCGGGCAAGTTGTCAGAACCCTCTTTACGGGCGCACAGAACCCGGGTGCAGTGGACTTTTCATGGGATGGGCGTAGTGATGAGGGTGAGGTAATGAGCGCGGGAGATTACACCATTGAAGCGATCGCGCAAACAGGGGGTGAAAACATTCAGCTAGCCACCTTGCTTGCTGAAAAGGTTGAAAGTGTCACGCTGGGAAGTGGAGGGGTGATGTTAGATCTTGCGAGTGACCGTTCAGTGCCGTTGTCTGGCGTTAAGCAGGTTATGTAATTTTATAAGTGAAGGAGAAGTAATATGCCATTTCGTACAGCATTAAGTGGGCTCAATGCAGCATCATCTGAACTGCGTGTTATTGGTAACAACGTTGCCAATGCGAGCACGACCGGGTTTAAAAAATCACGTGTTGAGTTTGCTGATATTTTTGCATCATCGAATCTAGGTGCTGCATCTAATGCGATCGGTAGCGGGGTTAAAATTTCCTCTGTTACGCAGCAGTTTTCACAAGGTAATATTGCCTTTACAGATAATAACCTTGATTTGGCAGTGAGCGGTCAAGGACTGTTTGTTTTAGATGATAATGGTGTTCGGGTTTACTCACGCGCGGGTGCTTTTGGCGTGGACCGTAACGGGTTCGTGTCAAATAGCCAAGGTCAGGTGCTGCAAGGGGACATTGCCGATGTTAATGGGAATCTAACTAATACGACCGGAAGCCTTCAATTAGACTTCTCAAATATTAGCCCACGGGCGACAACCGATGCCGATATGGCGCTGAACCTTAATTCTTCACTGCCTGTGCCGGGCGCGACACCGACCACAAGCTTAACGGTACCGAATACAACGATTTTAGATGAAGATGCACCAATATCGACGACTGTGGTCGGGGCCGCATTTGATATGCGTGATAACTACGGCGTTAATCGTTCCGTACAGATTGAATACACACGTTCAGCTGTGAATACTTGGTCGGTCATTCTGCGTGATAATGTTTCCGGCAATACATTTCCCGCCTCATCAACCATTGATACCAGTGGTGTTGCGGCTTCTCCGAACACATTAAATTTTAACTGGGTGCCAGAGACAGCTTCGGGCGCACAAAACCCTGTTGTTGTCGCCACTAGCATGTCAGCAGTGACGCTAGTGCCTGCAGCAGCAGATGGGGATTCATCCGCAGCAACGGCTGCAACAGTAAACAATGGTGCGGCACAAGTGGCCTTTAACGAAACAGATGCCTCGACCTATAGCCATTCAACCTCGATGACGATATTCGATTCCCAAGGCTCATCACGCCTTTTAACAACCTATTTCAGAAAGACAACACAAGCCAATGAGTGGGAGGTTTTTACCTTTGCTGATGGCATTAGAGTGGATGGTAGTGGCGCGGGTCAACAGATGCAGTTTAATAATAACGGGCAATTGACGGTACCGACCAGTACGCTGCCAACACTTGCCTTTGATCCCGGTGGTGGCGCAGCACAGATTGTCATGGATCTAGATGTTTCAGGGGTCACGCAATTTGGCAGTGCCTTTAGTGTGGCCTCACTAACGCAGGATGGTTACGCAACAGGCCAGCTCAGTGGGATCGATATTAGTGACACCGGCATCGTACTGTCTCGTTTTACCAATGGCCAGACCCGAGTGCTTGGGCAAGTTCAGCTCGCTAACTTTACTAATCCACAAGGGCTTCGCCAGCTGGGTGATACCACATGGGCAGAGTCATTTGAGTCGGGTCAGGGCATCGTTTCACAGCCGGGTTCTTCAGGGTTGGGATTGATTCAATCAGGGGCACTGGAAGGTTCAAATGTTGATTTGACAGAGCAGCTGGTTGGCATGATCACCGCACAGCGTAATTTCCAGGCTAATGCTCAGGTGATTTCGACTGCTGACACCATCACACAGGCCATTATCAATATCCGTTAAGCGGGCATTGATAACTTAGGAGGCATCACATGGATCGCATGCTTTATCTCGCAATGTCTGGCGCAAGCCATGCAATGAAAGCGCAAGCGGTGAATGCGAATAATCTGGCGAATGTTAATACCACTAGTTTTCGTGCTGATCTTGCCGCATTTCAGAGTGTGCAGGTCGAGGGCGCGGGTCACCAGAGCCGTGTATATAGCGTGGCTCGCGAGAACGGCATCAACTTGGCCGCTGGCCCCGTGATCTCCACGGGGCGTGAGCTGGATGTTGCGATTAATGGTGAAGGTTGGTTTGCTGTTCAGACGGCAGAGGGTGGAGAGGGTTTTACCCGAGCGGGAAATTTGAGAGTCACCCCCGCCGGGCAGCTGGAGACAGAGCGTGGACAACCCGTATTGGGAAATAGTGGGTTGCCAGTGATTATTCCACCGTCTGAAAAAATTGAAATTGCCTCCGATGGCACCATTTCAACACGCCCAGTAGGGCAGGCTGTATCGACACTGGTAGTAGTGGACCGGATCAAAATGGTGAATCCAGATCCGGCCACCATGTACAAAGGAAACGATGGCGTGATGCGCGTTAACGGCGGTGAAGCCAGTGTGGCTGATGCATCGGTCACACTCACCTCCGGCGCGTTGGAAGGGAGCAATGTGAATGCGATTGATGCGATGGTCAGTATGATTTCACTGGCGCGTCAATTTGAAATGGGCGTGAAGATGATGAAGGCTGCAGAAGATAATGACAAGGCGTCGGCACAATTATTGCGTATGAGTTAGTAGGCCGCTGCAATTTAAGTAGACCAGATTAAAGAGGATGATGTTATGACAAGCCAAGCACTATGGATTGCAAAGACAGGACTCGATGCA